>DYHU01000225.1 GCA_020724025.1 Syntrophorhabdus sp.
ATATAAATATAAACAACAAACCAGGGCAGGAATCACGATCGTCGAAAAAGGTTGGAGAGGGAGATGAGAATAAAGGTGTTAGGTTGTTCAGGCGCAGAATTCCCAGGGAGAAAACCATCCGGGTTTCTCCTGGATGAAAGGATCCTATTCGATGCAGGGAGTCTGACCAAAACCCTGGATATCAGGGGTCAGAGAAAAATTGAATATATCTTCATCACCCATGCCCATCTGGATCATGTCATCGGCATTCCATTTCTTCTGGACAATATCACCGTTAGCAATATCTGGCACCGGGTGAACATTGTCGGAATCCCTCCTGTGTTGAAAGCCATCAAGGAAAATATTCTGAATAATTCGATCTGGCCCGATTTCACCGCCATTCCGAATATCGATAATGGCATTGTCGGATTCATCGACCTGAAACCGGAGCAATCAATGAAAACCGATGGTTATACGGTGACCCCTTATAAGGTCCGTCACTCCGTTCCTGCGGCAGGATACCTCATTGAGAGTGAAAAAGGGAGAAAGGTCTTTTATACGGGTGACACGGGTCCAACAAGTTCAACCTGGCAGAAGTTAAAAGGCAAAAGGATTGATTCCCTGATCATTGAAGTCTCATTTCCGGAAAAGATGAAGGAACTGGCGATTAAAACAGGGCATCTGACCCCGGGGCTTTTGAAGAAAGAGATTGAAAAGATGGATCCGGTTCCGCGGCGGATCTATGTGACCCACCTCAAGCCCCAATATTTTAAAACCATCCAATCAGAGATCAAGGGGCTTGGAATGAAGAATCTCAGATTACTCAGGGATGGAGAAACCCTCCAGATATAACGGCCTCTGTGAAATGACTTGGACAGGAACCCCAAATCTTTAGAGATGTCTCTTCCATTCAACCCACCTGTTATCTCCGTGATCATACCCGTTTACAACGGAGGCGAAAACTTCCGTAAATGTTTGGCGAGCCTGGATCAATCCCTTCCCGGACCGGATGAAATGATCGTCGTTGCGGATGGAGAAGGGAATGGATCGTGGCGCATTGCCGAGGAATTTAATGTCCAGGTTTTAAGAATCGCAGGGCCAAAAGGGCCTGCCCATGCAAGAAACAAGGGGGCGCAGATCGCCCATGGAGAAATCCTTTTTTTTGTGGATGCGGATGTTGCGGTTTATCCGGACACCATTGGTAAGGTGATTGAAGTTTTCAAGAAAGAACCGGATTTAGCAGGTGTTTTCGGTTCCTATGACGGCAATCCGTCAGCCACCAATTTCCTATCCCTTTTCAAAAATCTTTTCCACCATTATATCCATCAAACATCCTTTGAAGAGGCTTCTACCTTCTGGGGCGCCTGCGGAGCGATCCGGCGGGATATCTTTTTAACTCTGGGAGGCTTCAATGAACGCTATCGAAGACCTTCGGTGGAGGATATTGAGCTGGGTTATCGATTAAAGAGGGAGGGCCACAGGATTAAGCTCTCCAAAACCATTCAAGTCAAGCACTTAAAAAGATGGAACTTTTTCTCACTTCTCAGATCCGACATCTTCGATCGGGCTCTTCCTTGGACTGATCTCATTCTCAGAGAACATCGGTTGATCAATGATCTGAATCTAAGGACCTCCAGTCGCATCAGCATCCTATTGATTTACGGGCTTCTGGGGAGTCTGGTTGGAGTCAAGTGGTGGTTAGGCTTCATACCTATAGCCGGGATACTGGCTTTCATGCTTCTGGTGATGAATGGATCGCTTTATCGTTTCTTTGAACAGAAGTGCGGTTTGATGTTTGCCATCAGGGCCATTCCCACCCATTGGTTTTACTTTTTTTATTGCGGGTTTGGTTTTATGTTAGGGGTCGCCTGGTTTACAATACAAAGGATGAGCCGGTTAGGAGCAAGAGATGCCAGCAGATGATCATTCCATTGTTGTGATCGGTGCAGGGCCGGCAGGCCTGACCGCGGCTTATGAAATGGCAAAGCTGAATTTTTTTCCTCTCGTCCTTGAAAAGATGGATAAGGTGGGGGGATTGGCCCGCACCGAGACGTACAAGGGTTTTCGCTTTGATATCGGAGGGCACCGTTTCTTTACCGGGATCAAAGCAGTTCAGCAAGCCTGGGAGGAGATGCTTCGTGAAGATTTCCACAGCGTCTCCCGGCTTTCACGAATTCATCATGAGGGTCAATTATTCAACTACCCCCTTCATCTTTTCAACGTCATAAAAAATCTCGGTCTTATTGAAAGCGCTTTAATTTTTACAAGCTATTTGAAGGCGAAAGCGTCTCCTTTCCGAGACGAGTTGACTTTCGAGCATTGGATCGTAAATCGATTTGGATCCCGGCTTTACAAAAAATTTTTCAAATCCTACACCGAGAAGGTATGGGGTATTCCGTGTGAAAGGATTCAAGCCGACTGGGCGGCTCAACGCATCAGAGGACTTTCTTTTCTCTCAGCATTGAAGGACATCCTTTTCCCAACCGATCGCATCCCGTCCCTGACACATGGATTTCGCTACCCGGTCCTGGGAGCGGGGATGATGTGGGACTCTTTTGGGAGAAGCATTGAAAAATTAGGCGGGCTGGTTCAGGTCGATTCGGAGGTCATCCGTTTAAGACAGGAAGGCTCTCTTATTCGAGGGATCATTGTCCGACAGGATGGGAAGGAGTTCGAGATCAGAGGAGAGCATTTTATTTCTACCATGCCGCTTACCGAACTCATCGCTCGACTGGATCCGTTGCCTCCAGAAAAGGTGATCGTATCTGCCCGTCAGTTAAAATACCGGGCTTTGATCCTCGTTGGTCTCGTCGTCAACCGCTCACACCTGTTCGATGAGCAATGGATTTATGTTCATGATTCCGGGGTCAAGGTGGGTCGCATTCAGAACTATAAGAATTGGAGTCCTGCCATGACCCCTGACCCGACCAAGACCAACCTCGGATTGGAATACTTCTGTAACGAAGGAGACGAGATATGGGAAATGCCCGATAGAGAACTCATCGTTTTGGCTTCAGAGGAATTGACCCGGTTGGGTATGACACGCATGGCTGACGTGGAAGATGGAGTCGTATTTCGTCAACCGAAGGCTTACCCGGTTTATGATCAAGATTATCGAAAACATCTCCGGATGCTTCAGTCTTTCTTAAAAACCATCCGAAACCTCCAGACCATCGGTCGTAATGGACTACACCGCTACAACAACCAGGACCACTCCATGTTGACAGCGATGTTAGCGGTTAAAAACATTCTCGGAGAATACCATGACCTCTGGGGAATGAACACCGAGCGGGCCGATCATGAGAGCCCCCTTCTTAAGGATTAACCCAATTGAATCAAGAATCTTGCGCACCCTTAGTCTCTGTCGTCATTCCCACCCGAAATCGACCCCACCTGATTGGGCGTGCCGTCCATAGCGCCCTTGCTCAAACTCTCAAGGCCATAGAGGTGATCGTCATCATGGATGGACCTGATGAGAGGACGATTGAAGTATTGCATCGAATTCAAGATTCGAGACTTCGAGTGAAAATATTGCCCGTCCAAGCTGGAGTAGGGGAGGCCCGCAATGCAGGAATAAAAGAAGCCAGGGGCAAATGGGTCGCCTTATTAGACGATGACGATGAATGGTTTTCTCAAAAACTAAAAATCCAGATTCGAACCGCGATCCTCTCCTCTTATCTCCATCCGATCATTTCCTGTCGGTTTATCGCTCGAATGGAAGAGGGAGATCTCATCTGGCCCCGCAGACATCCAAAGCCAGATGAACCATTGTGTGAGTACCTCTTCTGTCAGAGCGGCCTTTTCGGGGGCGAAGGATTTATTGCCATGCCTTCGATCTTCACGACAAAAGATCTATTTCAACGAGTTCCTTTCGGAAAGGGCCTCGGACAGCATCAGGATTGGGATTGGCTTCTCCGGGTGAATGAATGGGAGGGGGTGGGGATTCAATTTGTTCCTGAGCATGAGCCCTTATTTGTCTGTCATATGGAGGAGAATCGGGCGAAGATGTGGCATACCACGGATTGGCGTTATTCGCTGTCGTGGGGAGAAGCCCGTAAGGGCTATCTCACAACACGGGCTTATATCTCATTTGTATTAACACGGGTCAGTGTCCATGCGGCAAGAGTAAGAGATTGGAAAGCTTTTTGGTTTCTCCTTCGGGAGGCCTGCCGATATGGCAAGCCCAGGCTCTTTGACATCCTCGGTTTTTTTATTGTTTGGTTGGTTCCCCAAAAAGTAAGAAGGGAAGGCGCGGTTCTATATCACAGGCTAAGGGGTTCAACCATATGAAGTCAATCCCTCATTCGAGTAGCCTCCGGTTCAAAAGATGAATAAAATAGATGAGCCTCAAGTGACGGTAGTCATTTCAACCCGGAACCGAGGCGAAAGGATCGTTAAAACAGTCCTTTCAATTCTTAAAAATGATTATCCTCATTTTGAACTGAGGATTATTGATCAGAGTGAGGATGATCTGACTGAAAAATCCTTGCAACCTTTTATGGTCGATCCACGTCTCCATTACCAAAGGTCTTCCGACAGAGGGCTCTCGAGAGGACGGAACATTGGAATACAAAACACACAGAGTGAATTCATCGCCCTCACTGACGATGATTGCGAAGCGCCGACCTATTGGCTGGAAGAATTGGCAGCGGCATTTGCTCTGGATCATCGAATAGGGATTATCTTCGGGAATGTCGAGGCAGGCCCGCATGATTCTAAAGCGGGTTTCATCCCAACCTATGTTTGTCCCGGACCTTTTCTTGCCTCCCATATGAGAAGGAAGCATCTGACGAATGGCATCTCCGCCTGTATGGGAATGAGGAGGAGTGTCTGGCAGAAACTCGGCGGCTTCGATGAAATGCTGGGAGCCGGTTCGTTATTTAAGGCGGGCGAAGAAACGGACTTTGCCATCCGAGCCCTCCTTTTAGGTTACTCTATTTACGAAACTCCGGAGGTCAGAGTCATCCATCATGGGTTTCGAACCTGGGAGCAAGGCAAACTTCTTATTGAGGGCTACCTGTATGGGACAGGCGCCCTGTTTGCCAAACATTTTAAATGCAGACACTGGTCTGTCATTCCACTTTTATTTCATATGAGTTGGCGGTGGGCCTTTCAACCTCCTGCCATAAACATCGGACATCGCCCCTTCAAGTGGCTAAGGTTGAAGGCGTTTATTAAAGGGTTTTGGGACGGCTTAATCAATCCCGTGGATAGAAGAAGAGGTCATTTTTTATCTTCGAGATTTCTCGGAACCCGCGCGAGATAGCTCCTTTATCCTCCTTCTCGCGTACTCGACCTGTTTTGAGTATTGAGATGGGGCAGTCTGAAGAAAACGTTTATAGGACTCGAGTGCTTCCCCTGGTTGTCCCAATTTCTCACAGAGCACGGCCTTCTGGAGATGGGCCTCCGAATAGTTCGGATTGATTGAAATGGCCTGATTCAAATCGGAGAGGGCTTGTTCATACAAACCCTTCCTGGTCAGGAGTTGTGACCGGTTATAGTAGGCGATCATCTCTTTCGGGTTGATCTCAATCGCCTTAGTGAAATCGGAGAGAGCCTGGTCATAAAGGCCCTTTGAGTAAAAGGCTGCTCCTCGATTTGTATAGGCCTCTGCATACCCGGGATGTATCAAAATTGCCCGGTTATAATCTGCAATGGCCTGATCGTGAAGCCCCTCCCTCGCATGGAGGATCCCCCGATTATAAAAGGCAAGATAGAATTTTGGGTTGATCTCAATGGCCCTCGTGTAATCGGAGATCGCTTCGCCAAATCGATTCTTTTTCATATAGACATTGCCCCGATTGTAGTAGGCTTCCGCGAACCTCGGGTTGATTTCGATGACTTTATTAAAATCCGCAATGGCCCGATCATATTCTTTCTTTTCCGTATAAGTGAGACCGCGATGGTGATAGGCGAGAAAATAGTCCGGTTTTTTTTGAATCGATTTGGAGTAATGGGAGATGGCCTGATCGAACTCTCCTCTGTTATGATAGGCCGCTCCCAGGTTATGATAAACAGAATAAATTTTCGGATGATCCGGGTTAATTTTCAATGCCTGATGAAAGTCAGAGATCGCCCTCTCATACTCCCTCCCGTTGAGATAGGCAGTCCCTCGCCCGTAATGAGCCATCAGGATGTTGGGATATTTCTTCAGCACATCGTTCCATAAAGTGAGGCTGTCTTTCCATATCTGGCACCTCTGATAAGAAAGAATCGCAAGGGTAGCGATCGTCCCTGCAAAGAGAATTAGAAA
>DYHU01000226.1 GCA_020724025.1 Syntrophorhabdus sp.
CTATTTTATCACTCCCCTCTCCTTAAAGAATCGGATCGCGCCCGGGTGAAGTGGAACCGACATCCCTTTGGTGGCGTTGGCCAATGTGATCTCCTTGAACATGACATGGACGGCATCCAGTTCCGCCTTATGGTCGAAGACCGCCTTTAACATCTCATAGGCAAGGTCTCCGGTGCAATCCTTATGCACGATGAAAAAACCCATCCAGCCCAGAGTGTGATGTTCCTTCGCCATTCCCGGATAGGTTCCTGTAGGAATCACCCTCGGAAAGTAAGCAGGGAATTTCTTATTGATCCTTTCTCCTACTTCAGGCTCGATATCGAGAAACCTGATCTTCTTATAACGGGTCAATTCGACCAGGGTAGGCGCCGGCGTCCCAAGGGTGACAATGCCCACCTCAATATTTCCATCTTTCATTGCGGCAGTGGCCTCGGTGTGGGAGAGGAACTGCTCCTGAATATCATCGTAGGTAATCCCGTACTCTTTTAAGACAAACCTTGCCATCACCTCTGTCCCGCTTCCCGGTGGTCCCACCGCCACTTTGGGGTTCTTCCCTTTGATGTCGGAAATGCTCTTGATCGGAGACTTCTCTTCCACATAGATCTGGATATCGATAGGATAGGTTGAAAAGAGTCCCCGGATCTCTTCCACTTTTCCCTCTTTGAACATCTCCTGTCCATTGAAAGCATAGAAGGCGATGTCAGGCATGGTCAGGGCCAGATCCTGCCTCATTTTCGAAATGGCCCTGATGTTCTCAATCGAGGCTCCGGAAGGAATGGCCGTAGAAGTGACTCCTTTGATATGTTTGTTGATAATTCCTGAAACCCCTCCTCCGAGGAGGTACCATGTCCCTCCGGTGCTCGCCGTCCCGATGACCAACCGCTTCTCCTGGGCCTGACCCATGCTTACCATAAGCGCCAACAAGAATAACAACGATAAGAAGATAAATCGTTTCATAGTTTCTCTCCTTTCTTTAACCTAAATTGAGCAATTCTTAATGCTATTTTTAAAGATAAACCCTTCTGGATTCCCGTTCCCCGATTAATGCCTTCGAGGACAAGTTTCACGGGAATGACATTTTCATTCATTAAGTGATAGTCGTCATTCCTGCAGAAGCAGGAATCCAGTTTCCTTGATGTAAATAATAACGGAAAATCGCTCAATTTAGATTTAAATATCTCTCCCTCAATACGGTTTTGAGGACCTTCCCTGAGGGATTTCTGGGAAGGCTCTCTACAAACTCCACCGACTTCGGCTTCTTGTAACTGGCGAGATGGCTTTTGCAGTATTCGATCACCTCCTCTTCTGTCATCGTCTCCCCCTTCTTCAAAACGATGACGGCCCTGACCGATTCTCCCCAGAGCGGATCAGGGACTCCGATGATGGCCGCATCCTCAATCTTAGGATGGCTGTAAAGGATCTCTTCAATCTCACGCGGATAGATATTCTCTCCGCCGCTGACGATCATATCCTTCTTCCGGTTGACGATATAGATAAATCCCTCCTCATCCATCCTGGCCAGATCCCCTGTGTGAAGCCATCCGCCCCGGAGAGCCTCCCGCGTGGCCTCTTCATCCTTATAATATCCCTTCATCACATTGGGACCACGGCAGAGCAACTCCCCTAACTCGCCTGTCGGCACATCCTGGTCCTGATCATTCACGATTCTCACTTCCAGGAAGGGGACGGGCGGCCCCACGCATTCCCTTTTCCTCAGAGAGTCCTTCGCCTTGAGGATGGCAATCGAGGGCGTGGCTTCGGTGCACCCGTAGACATCATAAATGCCGGAGAGGTTGGGAAAGAGTTTCGTCAGCCTCTCCTTTGTTTCATTCGGAAGGATGGAAGCTCCGGTGGTGCATTTGGTGATCGAACGGGTGTCATATTGTCCCTCACAAAGGGAGAGCATCAAATGGTAAACGGCAGGTGCGCCTGAGATGACCGTCACCTTCTCCTTTTGGATGATCTCCATCACCCTTTCCGGATCAAAGTGTCTGACAAGGACAGTGGTTCCGGCCATGGCCACACGGGTGAGAAAATGATTATTCAGGGCCGCCGTATGGTAGAGGGGACCGATGACGAGTGAAATCTCACCCTCCTTCTCCTCCCTTCCCAGGACGGTATTGAAAAGGTTCCAGAGGAGGTTCTCGTGGGTGAGAAGAGCCCCTTTCGGTTTTCCTGTGGTTCCGGAGGTATACATCAATTGACATTCATCCTTTGCCGAGAGAGGGATATCCGGTTCCTGAGGAAGGAACTTTCTTAAGAATGCTTCATAGTTTAAAGTGGAAGGAGGAGCGGACTCTCCGATCGAAAAATAGAACTCCACTTTTTTGAGTCTGGAGCGGATCTTCTCAACGAGTCCGGAAAATTCCTCTCCATAGATAAAAAAACGGGCATCGGAATGCTCCAGGATATAGAAAACCTCCTCGGCGGTAAACCGGAAATTGATCGGCGTAAAGACGCCGCCCGTTTTGGCCGAGGCGAAGAGAATCTCAACCAGGGGGATCGAATTGAAGAGTAAGACAGCGACCCTTTCCCCTTTTTTTAAACCCAGATGAAGCAGTCCATTTGCAAACCGGTTGACCCGATCATTAAACCCCTGATAGGTCTTCCTCTCCTCTTCGCAGATCACTGCAATCCGGTCAGGATATTTACGGGCTGTGAAAACGAGAATTTGTCCGGCATCCATGGGAATTTCCCTCTTACCATGCGACTTTATAAAAAATGGCGTCATCCGTCAAGCAAGAAATAAGCGAACGTGTAATGCCTCCGTCACGGAGGGACACAAAATTCCTGATAAAAAATTATTACACCCGATAGGCGGGACATTCCTGTCCCGCCTATATTGGGGGCGGGGTTATCCCGCCTCCAGCGGGACTATCGATTCCTACTATCAATGAAATGGAATTATCCCCCAATAACTGAGAGGGGTTACGCGAACGTTATTGTAGGGGCAATTCATGAATTGCCCCTACTCTTCTTGTGAGGCCATATGAAAACAGAATGAAAAACGATTTGATTTTTTTGGGAGAGAGACTTATAATGTCTTTTAAAAATAAGAATCCATGGAGAAGGAGGTGATAGATCAATGAAGAGGGCGATATCTGTGATGCTTTCGTTATTCCTGATCGGCATGCTCGTTTCGGCCCTGACCGGATGCGGAGCGGACATCAAGGCGGAGAATGAGAAGTTGAAAGCGGAGAACACCAACCTCAAGTCAGACAATGATAAGTTGAAGCTTGAGGTTCAGAAGTTGAAGGAAGAGATTCAGAAGGGCACCGAGAAAGAGGCAACCATCGCTTCCCTTACAGCAGAGAATGAAGCCTTGAAAAAGCAGGTCGAAGATCTGAAGTCGCAACTGGCAAAGAAGAAGAAATAGTCATCCATCCGTCACAAAAAAGGGAAAACCCTGCGATCCATGGGTTTTCCCTTTTTTGATTCCCTCTCCCGGTCCTTATGAACAGAAAGAAAGGAAGATCGAAGCATCCAAGAAAAAAAAGGGCAAAAAAGGGGTTCGCCTTTTATATCATCCTGGCCTTTCTCTCCTCCGGTTTTCTGCTCATTCTTTCCGGAGCGCTCCTCTTTCTCTATTTCTCCCGCCAGCTTCCTGACTATGCCTCCCTGAAGGAACGGAACCTCAATGCCTACTCCATCGTTTATTCGGAGGAGGATGAGGTCGTGGGAAAATTCTTATTGGACAATCGAATCCCGATCTCCTATGAGAAGATTCCAAAACCTCTCGTCCAGGCCTTCCTCGCCGCGGAGGATGCCGAGTTTTTCCAGCACAAAGGGGTGGACTACAGGGGGATTGTCCGCGCCATGCTCAAAAACCTCATCGCCGGAAGGATTGTCCAGGGCGGAAGCACCATCACCCAGCAGGTGACGAAGACCTTTTTCCTCACCCCCAAGAGAAGTTTCCTCCGAAAATTGAAAGAGGTCGCCTATGCCTTCGGTCTTGAACGGAATCTGACTAAAGAAGAGATTCTCTCCCTCTATCTTAATCATATCTACCTGGGAAATGGAGCCTATGGAATAGAAGCCGCCTCGGAGAGCTATTTCAATAAGCGGGTGGAACAGCTCAATCTTCCTGAGATCGCTCTGCTGGCGGGCTTGGCGAAGGCTCCCAGCCGCTATTCGCCTGTCAATAATCTGACCCGGGCCAGAGAACGCCAGAATTATGTCCTTACACGGATGACGGAGCTGGGCTTCATCTCACAGGGACAGAAAGAGAAAGCCCTCCGGACGCCCCTGAAGATTCAATCGAGGGAGAGCGCCTTCTTCAGCAAGGCCCCTTACTTTACGGAGTTCATCCGCCATCAGGTCGAGAGAAGATATGGCAAGGAGAAACTCTATAGAGAGGGATTGAGAATCTATACCACTCTCGACCTCACGCTTCAGAAGACCGCTCAAAAATCGGTGGAGATGGGATTGAGAGAACTGGATAAGAGGCAGGGGTTCCGGGGCCCCCTCCAGACTCTCTCTCCTGATGAGGTGAAGGACCTCATAAAAAGGAAGAGAGGGACGCTCCAACCCCTTTCGCCCAATGAGATCTTTGAGGGAGTGATCCTCTCCAGGGATGACTCCAAAAAGCTCTACACGGTCTGGGTGGAGGATTGGAAGGGAATGCTTCCCTATTCTCAAATGGCCTGGGCCCTCCAGATCAAACCCACGGCCCATTTCAAACCCGGCCAGGTAAAGTCCCCCGCGGATCTTCTCAAAACCGGAGATGTCGTCCATCTGAGGGTGATGGAACCGGCCAAGAAAGACCAGCCTCTCATCCTCGCACTGGAACAGGAACCCCTTGTCCAGGGCGCCCTCCTCTGTCTTGATCCGAAAACCGGATATGTGAAGGCTATGTTGGGGGGCCGTGATTTCAGCGAAAGTCAATTCAACCGCGCCGTCAATTCCCGGAGACAGCCGGGTTCTGCCTTCAAACCCTTCATCTATGCCGCGGCGCTGGAGAAAGGTTATACCCCCTCCACCCTTCTCATGGACTCGCCCGTAGAATATTCGGATTACGATGGAGGATACTACTGGGCCCCGAAAAATTATGACAAGCATTTTATGGGCCCCATCACCTTCCGCAATGCCCTGGCTCACTCCAGAAATGTCGTGACGGTCAAGGTTCTTGAGGACATCGGTGTGGGTTTTGCCCTTAAATTCATTAAAAAGATGGGGATCGAATCTCCGGTCAAGCGGGACCTCTCCATTGCCCTGGGAACCTCCGGAACCTCCATGTTAGAACTGACCTCCTCTTTTGCGGTCTTTGCCAACGGTGGAGAACGGATCAAACCGATCTTCATCAAGAAGATCGTCACCATGAAAGGCGAAGTCCTTGAGGAGAATACCCCTTATATTGAATTGGAGGAAGCGGAAGAGGAAGAAGAGGAGGAGGAATCGGAAACTCCTGCTACGCCCCCTTCTCCTGCTTCCATCCCTAAAGAACGGGTTCTCTCTCCGCAGAATGCTTTTATCATCACCCATCTTCTCGAAGGGGTGGTCCAGCACGGGACAGGCCAGAGGGCAAAAGTTCTTGGCAGACCTGTTGCCGGAAAAACCGGGACCTCCAGCGACTATGCGGATGCCTGGTTTATCGGATATACCCCCTCCCTCCTTGCCGGAGTCTGGGTGGGTTTCGATGATAAAACCTCTCTCGGAAAGAATGAGACAGGATCGAGAGCCGCTCTTCCCATCTGGATCTCTTTTATAGATCAGGCATTGAGAGATACGCCCGTAGAACCCTTCAAGGTTCCTGAAAAGATCGTCCTGTTGAGAGTGAATCTCGAAACAGGAACCCCCGCGGATGGAAGTTCTCCCCAGACCATCCTGGAGGCCTTTGTCGAAGGAACCATTCCGAAAGAGAAAGGAGAACCAGCCTCAGGATCTCCGGTAAGAGCATGGCCGCTTACAGATCCTTCCCGGCCCACCACACCAAGCTACTAATCTAATTGAGTGAAAAATATGCCACGCTTTCACACAAATCAATGAATTCGGTCTTAAAACCCAGTCGCCCGATTCGTCTCGTCATTCATTTAAATACACGATTTCTTATCTCATCTCCTTCCCCCTTACGATGGGGGAAGGTTGGGATGGGGGTGAGCATCATGGATCTTCCCCCCCACCTTAATCCTCCCCCTCCGTGGGGGGAGGAAGTTATTTTTTGACTCAATTGGGGTACTAATCTTAAAAAGTAAAAGGTTGAGGTTGAGGT
>DYHU01000227.1 GCA_020724025.1 Syntrophorhabdus sp.
GTCAGTGGTGCCAGGGGTCATACCAAACCCGGGAACGTGGGTCTTTCCATGCTCCCTGAAGAGTTGGTCATATTTATACTCCTCACCAAAACCATTGAGGTTGATGCCATGACAGCCTGCCTCAGCGATACAGGCAGTGGATGGGTCATTGAGGGAGATGGTCGTGCCATCCATGACAATGTCATACTCCCGCATCAGTCTCACGGTCTCTTTCTTATTACTCACATCGACTCTCTTGAAATCGACTCGGGCGTCGTTGAGCCATTCCGCTACTTCCCGGCCGGCCTTCTCATTGAAGTCGCCGATAGTGATCTTCTTAAAATCAGAAAACTCGACAAGGTCATGGGCCGCCTCACGGCAAATCTTCCCTGCTCCTCCCAGACACAAGACTCTCATCGTTTCTATACTCCTTTCGTTTGTTTCGCACTTAAACGACCCTGAAGGATGGAAATGGCATGATGAGGGGTTTAATGTTTCCTCAGAACGTGGATGTTTTTAGGAATGGTCAGATAAATTTTTTCATTGTCCTTAAAAATTCCCGTCTCCCGGGGATTCGTCTGGTCAATAATCATTCTCTCGCCTTTCACCTGTACCGTATATTTGGCCAAGGAACCCACATACATTCCAATCTCCACTTCACCCTGAAAGATATTATCGCCTGTCGTTGGCTCTGACCGAGAAATGTTAATGGTCTCGGGTCGAATCACCAATTTCACCTTATCCCCGACGTTAAAATTCCTTTCCGGGACAAAGTCGATTCTTCCAATAGGAGTCGATACCGTGGCAATATCGAGCCGGATATCGACTCTCTCCACGACGCCATCCAGAAAATTAACATATCCCACAAAGGAAGCGATGAACTCATTATCGGGTCGTTCGTAGATTTCGATAGGAGAACCGATCTGCTGGATGACCCCTTCCTTCATGACGACGATCCGATCCGAAATGCTCATGGCTTCAAATTGGTCATGGGTGACAAAGATCGTGGTAATCTTCAATCGCTCCTGCAATTTCCGTATCTCCCCTCTCATGGTCAGTCTGAGGTTTGCATCCAGATTGGAGAGCGGCTCGTCCAGCAGCAACACTTTAGGCTCAAGACTCAGAGCACGGGCCACTGCAACCCGCTGTTGCTGGCCTCCGCTGAGTTTATCGATCATTCTCCCTCCGAGCCCTTCCAACTTTACCAATCGGAGCAATTCCTCTACTCTCTCCTGAATCCTATTCTTCTTCCATTTCTTAATCTTCAGCCCATAGCTGATATTTTCAGCCACAGTCATATGAGGAAACAGGGCATAATTCTGGAAACAGATTCGAGTGTCCCTCAAATTGGGAGGCAGATGGTCGATTCTCCGACTATCGAGAATCACTTGTCCTGAATCGAGGGGGGTAAAACCGCCAATCACTCGTAAAAGGGTCGTCTTCCCACATCCACTGGGCCCCACAAAAGTCACCAATTCACCTTTTGTGACATCCAAGGAAATGCCCTTCAAAACTTCGAGACGATCATAATACTTATGAATATCATTGAGCATCAGCATCGGAATAGATTGATTAAAACTCATACGGTTACACTCCCCTTCTTCTGCGATACATCGAATCCTGTCTTCTTGGTAATATAGTTGAGAATGACCATGCAGAAAATGACGATGACCACCAATTTCATGGTGGTCGCTGATGCCACCCCTATCTCTCCATAGACCGCTGCATCAAAGATCTTTACGGCAGCCAGATCAAAGCCCGGGCTGACAAGGAAAACCACGGCACTCAAGGAAACAATGGCGGTCATGAAAGTATAGATAAAGCCGGCGATAAAGGCAGGGAACATGATTGGTAATACAATCTTATAGAATGTGGTCAAAAAGTTAGCCCCCAGGTCTGCAGAGGCCTCCTCGATCTCGATATTGATCTGGTGGAGTTTGCTGATCCCCGCCTCCACGCCAACCGCCAGAAACCGGAAGACGCAATTGAGGGCGAGGATCATGATCCCTCCGGTCAATTTAATCGGAGGAGTATTAAAAGCGAGCAAATACCCTATCCCGATGACCGTCCCCGGAAGGGCAAACCCTGAAAGGGAAATCATCTCAATAAAGGTTCGACCGAAAAATTTACCTCGGACAATCACATAAGCAAGGAGCGTGCCGATGATGGCCCCGATGAAGGCAGCGATGAGGGAAACCTTGATGCTGTTATAGATGGCCCGGTTCGAATCGAAGTTTAAAATGTGACTGAAAACGATCTCATTTTTAACGCCCAGAAGTCTTGTAAAAGAAGACACAAGAACGACTCCAAAAGAGATAACGATGACCAGTCCGGCAAGGCAACTGATGACGAGAAAAGGGATCTTTACAAGGGGGGTCATCTTTCTTGGCTCAGAAGCAACGGGTTTCCCTCCGATGGTCGTAAATTTTTTTCCGGTGAGCAGGTAGTTATGAAGGAAGAAGATAATGATGCAGGGGATGATCAAAACGACCGATAAGACGCTCCCCATTTCGAAGTCCGCCTCACCGATGATCATTTGATAGGTATCCGGTGCGAGAAAAGGCGTCCGTCCTCCCAGAATGGCCGCATTCCCAAACTCGGCAATGGTCATTACAAATACAAGGAGACCGGCTTTTAATATTCCTGGAGCGAGCAAAGGGATGGTAATGGTTCGAATAATCCTTGTTTCCGAAGCCCCCAAATCGTAAGCGCTCTCTTCCAGATTCGGATTGAGAGACATGAGTGTATTCTCAATCATCAGATAAGCCAAAGGGATGAAGGCAAGCGTCTGAGCAATGACCACACCGCTGAAACCATAGATGCTCCAATTCAATCCGAAGACCTTGGTCAAGATGCCATTGCGGCCAAAAAGAATGATGAGGGAAATGGCAAAGAGGTACGGGGGAGCAATCAGGGGCATCATGGTAATAAATTTTAGAGGTTTCCGGAGAGAAAGGGGGCCCCGGGTCGTGAGATAAGCCATGCAGAAGCCCACCACCAAACAGACCACGGTATTAATAAAACCGAGCATGACGGTGTTGAGGAGGGATTGAAAATAATAGCCCTTTACAAAAAACTTAATGTAATAGGTGAGGGTCAACCCCTGAGGGCCTTTGATGCTTTTGATGAGGACGGCGAAGATGGGATAAAGGAGAAAGACGGCAAGAAGCAGAAAAAGAATAGCGGCAAGGATATTGATCAGTTCAGCATTGATAAACGTTTTGATCTTTTCCCAGAGATTCCTTTGTGGGATGGAGAGGATTTCCGCCATTGCCATCTTTCTCCTCAAACCATTTTTTATTTAAATTCGGTCCTGAATTTCTCTTTCCAGACATCATTCCATTTCGGCCGCATCTCTGCCGCATAGCCAAGGTCGAGCTTGATATATTTGGGCGTCTTATCACCGTAAAGAGCATTCGGTGCTGGGCGGGGGGTGACATAACCCATCTTGGCCATCATCACGCTGAATTCAGGGGTCCCGAAGACATCGATCACTTTCTTGCAGACATCCATCACTTTTGTCCCCTTGAGAATCATCGCAAAGGTTCCATCATAACCAATGCCTTCCTCTGGAACAGCCCAAAGGAGTGGGAAACCCTTATCAAGCCTGTCTTTGACATTCTCATCCGATGTAATTCCCAGTAGAAACTCTCCTCTTCCTACCAAATCGGTTGGAGCGTTTCCGCTCCGGGTGTAGTGGTGGATATTTTTATCCAGGGCCTCTATGAACTTCCATCCCTGTTCTTCTCCATAGAGGGCCAGGAAGGAGAAGCGGATCATATTGGCTGTACCCGAACTAAAGGGCGATGGCATAATAATCTGGTCTTTCCATTTGGGATCTAAAAGCTCCTTCCAGCTCTTGGGCATGGTGTACCCTTTTTCTTTTAGCTTATCTCTATTGCCGACCAAAACGAATGAGAAATTCGAGATGTTAAACCAGTATTTTCCGGAGTCGATAAACTCAGATGTTACTCCCTTCCACCCGGGAGAAACATAAGGAACAGACCATCCATTCTTTTTAGCCATAAAGGCCAGTGGAGACCCACAGCCGGAAATCATATCTGCGTTAAAGTTCGGCGCTTCGGATTTCACCTTGGCCTCAATCTCTCCAAAGGATTGGAATGTTTGTAGAATGGAAACACCCGTCTTTTCTTTAACAAAGTTTACAACCTTGACATTGTTTTCCGGAGACAAACCCATGTAGGCTCTTACAGTTTGTGCATGGACATCATTCATCAGAAACGCAACGAAAAGAATTGATATCATGATCATTAGAACTAACTTCCCTTTCATAAATTTTCCCTCCTTTCAAGGTTTAAGTATTTGTTTTTAAAAAATCCTTTTTTATCACCTCCCTTCTGAGGATATACTATCAATATCACAAAAAAAGTCAAAAAAGTCTTCCTTCCCTCTCATATTTCCTCAAGCACCTTCCGGCTGATGTCGATTATTTTTTGGACATCCTCATCGGTATGGGCCGAGGAGAGATAGAGCTTTGTCCCCATGGGATTTAAAAAGATCCCGTTCTTAAATAATCCCAGAACAAACTTCCTCGCCTTTTCTCGGTCAGCCCCGAAGGCTGTCCTGTAATCGACGACGGGTTTTTCAGTGAATAGAACTTGACAGAGAGGTCCATCTCCTAACACCTGACCAGAAATTTCCAGCTCTTGAAGGAGTGTTCTCAACCCATCTCTCAAATTTCGTCCAAGGGCATGGAGCCGTTCGTAAGCTCCTGGTTTTCTGAGCTCTCTCAGCGTAGCAAGGCTGGCGGCAGCCGAGACAGGATTCCCCGCGAGAGTAGAGGCAAACCAGACATATCTCTCTTTCCCCAGATTGGCCTCCGTGCAGAGATCAAGGATATCCGCCCTTCCGCAGATGGCTCCGATGGGATACCCGCCTCCCATCGCCTTTCCAAAGGCGGCAAGATCTGGAACCACTCCGTAATATTCCTGAGCCCCACCATAGGCGAGGCGAAATCCTGTGACCACCTCATCAAAAACAAGGAGGATCCCCCTCTCTTTGGTTATCCTTCGAACCCCCTCTAAAAAACCCGCTACAGGAGGGGTACTTCGCTGAAGAGGCTCCATAATGACACAGGCTAGCTCGTCTCCATATTGATCAATGATTTTTCGAGTCGTTTCCAAATCATTATAAGGAGCGATCAGAACCTCTTCTTTAACCTGTTTGGAGATCCCTGCAGAGGTGGGTTCAGGAGTGGGAAAGGGAAGAAGTTTTTGTGGAAAGAGGCTCATCACGCCAATATCATGAGCCCCGTGATAGGCTCCCTCGAATTTTAAGATTTTGGTCCTTCGGGTGAAGGCTCTGGCAAATCGAAGGCAATAAAAGGTCGCCTCTGTCCCTGAGGCAGCAAACCGAATCTTCTCGGCGCACGGGATCGCCTGGGACAACTCCTGGGCTAATTCCAATGCCGGTTCATTCACATAGGAAAAACTGGAACCCCTTTCAACCTGTTTTTTGACAGCCTCTGTAATCGCCGGATGGGCGTGGCCGAGGATGACCGAACCCCAGGAAAGGGAGTAATCGATAAACTCTTTTCCGAAGACATCGTATAGTTTGGATCCCCTGCCATGGGACAGGACAGTCGAAAGCTCTTTGGGCAGGTTGAATTCTCCAAAAGAACCGCCTGGAAAAAGACGAAAGGAAAGTTCGATTGGCCCCAATCAAATAACCTCTAAATTTTCCCCCTTTTAGGGGCGATGTTAAGGGCTTGTTAAATCATACCTTCGAAATAGCCTCATCCACGATATCCACAGCCTTATCCATCTTTGCTAATCCTTCCATCAACTGCTCTTCAGTGATGCAGAGAGGGGGCGCGATGAAGAGGATATTCCATCGAGAATATCCTGTGACGCCATCTGCCTTCATCTGAGCCAATACCGAAGTGATGAGCGGATTTTTCTTCTCGTAATTCTCAACTGTCCATGGGACGATAGGCTCCCGGGTCTTCCGATCCTTTACAAGCTCAACCGCTGCAAAGAGGCCCAATCCTCGCACATCTCCAATGCTTGGATGCTTCTGTTTCATCTTCTCCAGTTCTCTCAGGAGTTTAATCCCAAGAACTCTTGAGTTTTCCACTAACCCTTCTTCTTGGTAAACCTTAATAGTGGCAATGGCCGCTGCACAGGAAGTGGGGTTACCAAATTGGGTTAACCCGCCATAGAACATATGATCGTCCATAA
>DYHU01000228.1 GCA_020724025.1 Syntrophorhabdus sp.
CGGATACTTTGCATAGAATTGCTCATACCATGCCTTCGCCTCAAGAGCTTTATCCACGTTCTCGACCGGAACGTCATAGGGCATGTCTCAGCCAGGGGCAAAGGTATAGCCCGTTAGCCCCCCTGCGGCCAGACTCACAATGGCATCTTCCTTGGGGTTTACGATTCCAAGGGAGAGGGCCAGCGTGAGTTTGAGGTTTCCGCCGAAACCGAGGCCATATTTTGTGGCTAAATCCCTGACATAGTTGAGGTTGAGTTGCTCATCAATGGCAAATCCATGAGTTCCCACCTGGCACACTTCTTCCATTACTTTCGTAGCATCTCCACAGATGAAGAAGCTGGAAGTGAGGCCGGCATCATGAATCACTTTGATGGCCTCCTGGCATGCTGGCGTCACAAACTCCCTAAAGGTTATTGGTTTGATCTGGGAGGCTACAGGGTCGACAATAGCAATGATTTCACATCCGATATCACGATAGATCCTTGCCGATTCCGCTCCCACCTTTCCTGCAAAATCGATGATCTCTTTGGCGAGGGGCTTATTTTTAATAACATCGGTAAAAATCTTCACCCCTCGGAGATGTGAGGCCAGGGTGAGGGGACCGCAGAGGAGCCCCATCAGAGCCCAGTCACCCTTTTTGGCCATAACCTTCTTGCCAGCCTCCACGATGACGGGCCAGCGGCCGTCCTTTGCTGTGGGAATCTTCAGATTCGCTTCTTTCAAGGACTTATCCTGCAAAGGATGGCTTACGACGGCTGGCGGGTTGTCTGGAACCCACTTTGCTTGACATCCCATGGATAAGGCCTCTACATTCAAATCAAAGACCAAAGGGATTCCATCTGCTTTGTAGCGTTCGGCTGCAAATAAAACCCCTTTGGCAATGAGATCGGGGTCCTGAAAATATTTGTCCGCCTTTTCGCCGATGAGATAGGCGGCGTGGACCCCTGCATAGGGAACCCAGGGGGCTGTTTCCGTACGTTTTCCCCGATACGCATCAATTAACAACTGTTTAGCCATTGATTTCCCTCCCTTCATTAATATTCCCTTGAAGAATTGACCCTTCTTCTTAGGTCTGTTTACCCCACCCTTCCCGCCCCAGCCTCCTCTTCCTGGGAGTCTTTTTGGGTTTTGGCAAATTGTTGTTCCTTCTCATTAAAGAAATGGTTGAAATAAACACATTGATCGCAGGGAATATCTGAAAATTTCCCCTTTCCCTTACTCCAACAGGGATAGTCGCGATGGATGAACACCTCGCAATTTTCTCGAATTTCAGTCGGGCAACCTTTAGTCATCCAACACGGGGCAAGGGCTAAGACTGAACTGAGTGTCTTCAGACTGTAGCCATCCTGATGCACCAATCTCATGAGGCAAACAATCCACTGGATATCATTCCCTGTATATAACCTTCGATTATTCTTAGGATTTCTGTAAGGTTTCAATAGGTTTAATTTCTCATATTTTAGCAGGGTTCTTATATGGATTTTTAAAATTTTTGAGGCTTCACTGATTGAATAAATTGGATCTTTCTCCAATTGCGAAATATCTCTTTGCTCTAAAATCACGGTTCAAATCTCCTGGATTTTACTATGAAATTGGTTCAATCCCGACTCGATCAGGATTAAACCATGTCGCTTTTTAATGAGGCGATAAATCCCCCTCCCCTGAAGAATTGGTTTAAACGGCAACTGTCACCACCCGGTAGCAGCGCAGGCAGCGCTCAGTTTCGGCCACTGCTTCCGGGGAAGAAAAGCCTTTCTCCACTTCCTCAAAGGAAGATTTCCTGGTTTCCGGCGGCAACTTAGTCACTGGTTTCCGATCTCGAGGCTCGGAAACTTTTACGGTTTCATTCGGATCATAAATTTTTACGGTATTAAAGAGATGATCAAAATAGTCGTCGTTCCCAGTTTCGAGAGGAGAACCGTTCAAGAGCCGGTCAATGGTGAAGGCCGCTTTCTTACCCATGGCCGTAGCTTCTATCAGGGATTGGGGACCCAAGACTGCATCCCCTCCGGCAAACAGGGTCGGATCGTCCGTTTGCAGGGAGAAGGGATTCACCTTCATGGTGCCCCGCTCGGAAAGGGTGCAGATGCATTCAGGCCCTAAGCAGGCCCAGTCTGATTCCTGTCCCAAAGCCGGGATGACCCCGTCAACTTTTAGGAGAAACTCCGAGCCCTCGACAGGTATCGGATGGGGACGCCCGCTGGCATCGGGTTTGCCCAGAGTCACCTTAAGGCATTCGATGGCCTTTACCTTGCCGTTTTCACCAATGATCCGCTTGGGATTGGTCAGGGTCTGGATATGGATCCCTTCTGCCTCACAGTCCTTTATTTCTTCCTGGTGGGCAGGCATTTCTTCTCTGCTCCGGCGATAGATTATAAAAGCCTCTTCGGCTCCTAATCTTCGAGCCGTTCGAACCGCATCAATGGCCACATTCCCGCCACCGATCACAGCGATTCGTTTTCCCAAAGTGATTTTTTCCCCCAATCGCGTTTCTCTGAGGAAATCCAGCCCGGGGTAAACCCCTTTTAGGTCTTCTCCTTCTATCCCCAGCTTCTTACATTCATGGGCGCCGATAGATATAAAAATGCCTTGGTATCCCTCCTTCCGGAGTTGCTCGGTGGTAATATCCTTACCTATTTCCAGGTTGGTTTTGATTTCCACTCCCAGTTTTTTAATCGCCTCGATCTCGGCCTGAACTATATCCTGGGGCAAACGATATTCAGGGATCCCAACCGCCATCATCCCACCTGCTACAGGTTGTTTCTCAAAAATCGTAACCGGATGCCCTTTCCTGGCCAAGTGATAGGCACAGGTTAGACCGGCCGGACCGGCGCCAACAATGGCCACCTTGCCCGTCGTTTCCGAGGAAATAATGGGATAGGCCGGTTGTTTCTGGCTGGATAATTCCTGATCGGCCACAAAGCGCTTGAGCGAACGGATGGCAATGGACTCATCCACGTTGGCCCGGAGGCAATGGCGCTCACAGGGATGGTAGCAAACCCGGCCCACGACACCGGGCAAAGGCAAGGCCTCACGGATCACATCCAGGGAATCGGTAAATTTAGCCTCTTTAATACGCTCAATATACCTGGGGATATCAAGATGAATGGGGCAGGCATCCATACAGGGGGCGGTCAATTTGGAATAATACCTGCCAGCCGCCATCTGGCCCTTTTTACTGATGGCCCGTGAAAAGTCCTCGTTAAAATATTTCAGGGCATGGAGCAAGGGAACAGGGCCATCCTTTCCAATACTGCACTTCGAATACCCAATGATCGTATTCGCCGCTGTTTGTAAAAACTCAGGGTCATCTTCCCGGGCCTCTCCGTTAGTGAGATCCCTGAAGACCTCTAACATCTCCTTGAATCCGGTATTGCAGTAATTACACTTGTCACAGGTTTTGGTATGGTCGAATATCGCCTCAATGTAAGCCCGGCAAAGATCCAGAATATTTACTTCCGCCGAACGGATAATGATGCCTCCCCAGCCCATCAGGGCCTTGATTTCTTCCCCCGGTTTGAAATACTCTGGCAATGTTACCTGATCTACCGATGCAAAATCTTTTGGTTCTTTTCCGCGGTTATCTATAATTTGGCCTTGCCATGAACTAAAAAGTACATCTTTCACGAATTCTTTTCTCCTATCTACCCACTACCCTTGTACCTTCTTTAATTCACTGGCTTGATCCCAACGGACCCTGAGCTGTTCAGCAAAATCGTTATACAGCTTAAATAGAGGATGATCTGGGGCTTTGGGAAGCTGTTTGCTCTCATCAAAAACCGCTGTGGCCAGAAAGGCATCGGCCATCGCTACCGCAGGCATGACCCGTTGCGCGCCGGCCATGGGACCGGTAAAGACCAGATCGTGGTAGTAAAAAGCGGCCAGGGCCTCTAATGCGGCATCAATAGCAGCCCAGCCTTTAACGTCCCACTTCTCCGTGAAACGCTTAAATTCCATGTAAGAGCCGTTACTTGGCGCACCGGCCGTGGCAAAACCCCACCTTTCCTTGATCATCCGGTTGGCGATCCCGCACAGGGCGGTTGCAGGCCCATTGAGCACTGAAGTATCTACAATAATGCTTTCAAATTTGGCTCCGACCTTTTCTATGGCATTGATCAGTTTTTCAGCCCCTTTAATCCTGCCGGAAGGCATTTGATCGTTTACGTCAAAGGCCACCAGGACGACATGCTTCACTCCGATATTTACAATTTCCTTGATCTCGGTTTCTATATTTTCCTCAAAGACGGTCAGACTATTGTAGAACATGCGGTCGAGCAAACCCTTCTCTGCACAATAGGACGCTCCCTGCAGTTTGGTTTCCATCCCGATGGCATCTATACAGAAAGCCATTTTACTGTGGGAAGTCACAAAATCGATATAGGTATTAAATTTTTCACCCGGGCTGGCTACAATGTCCGCCATAGGGATAGCCCCGGTTTCATCCCATAAGCGGTCACAGGTCTTAAGCATCTCTTCCGCCCGCTTTTCATTAAACCCCCTTCTGCGGCTGCCTTTATCAAATAGCTTGTCGCTTTCCTGAAATATGGAAAAGCAACAGATGGTGGGATATTCCCCTAGCTGACCTCCAAATTTGGCCCCCCCAATTTCACATACCATTTGCTCTTTGGCAAAACGAAACATAATTCACCCTCCTTTCTCAAGTTAGAGAACACCCTCTGTCCTTGGACGGTTTTTTAGTATTATAGAAACTTCCCCGATTAAATAAAAATCAGATCAATCCGAGTTGAGATTGCAGTCTTGCCAAAATCCCTATCTTCTGGAATTTATTAAATATTTTAAATTTATAGGATTGTAGAGGAGTAAATTGAATAAATTTATATAAATTTGTATCAATTTGTCAAGGAGAAAATTTTCACAATATTTCAAAAATAATTTTGGTAAATTTGAAATCCTTTTGAGATTATTTACTTAGGATGGTTTCGATGCTTGACAACATAATATCTTTTCTCTATTTGGAGGCTTGAAAAAAAGACACATTCAGTGCATGAAATTCGATTAGTACATGGTCTACATAGAGGTATTTTATGGTATTTATTGTTTCCCAATATGGTTTAGAGTGGTTATCATATGCTTGACAATCCTTTCTCACCTCCTCAGGGCAATCCTTGATCATCCAGCAAGGAACCAGGGAGAGGACATAACTTAAACTCTTCAGACTGAACCCATCCTCATGTACTATTTTAGGAATGCAACTGATCCACTTTATATCATTATTAGAATAGAGACGTCGATTGTTTTTGGGATCTCGGAAAGGCTTAACCAAACCGAGCTTCTCGTATTTCATTAAAGTGCGAGAGTGAATTTTAAGCATTTCGGAGACGGATGTAACGGAATAAATAGGTTCTTCGCCAGGTCTCTGTCCCTCTTCATTTTGGCTGGCCCTACCAAAGCCAACACGATTGCTTATTTCTGCTATTCTATTTATAATGAGTTTAAAAAGACTAAAGAACGCTCGAAATTCATCAGAAAAAATTCAAATGGGGAGGTCACTATGAAAATGTCACAAGAGGTTAAGAATTCAGTGGCTGAATATTCTCCAGCGATTGTAGCTACCGTTGACAAAACTGGCAAGCCCAATGTTTCAGCTAAAGGCTCTCTTCGGGTTATTGACGATGAGGATCTGCTCTTTGCTGATATACGTTCGCCCCGTACGATTGCCAATCTGAAAGAAAATCCTCAGGTAGCTATAATCTGCCTTAATCCGGCTACACGTAAAGGGTGTCGAATCTGGGGGAAAGCACAAATAATGACCTCGGGAGATCTATTTGACCAGTTGACTAAGGAATATGCTGCAAGAAATATGAAAGTAAATCATGTTGTCAAAATTACTGTTGACGAGGCCGTAGCCTTCTGACGACTTAGGTTTAAAGATTACTCGGATAAATTTCCAATGCCTTTAAATTATCTTCTTCCGATGACACACAAGCAAAGATTAGATTCCCTTAAAGGTGCCTTCCTGATACCTTTGCGTCATCTTTCAAATGCTACGATTCATATTGGTCTGGGGAATGTCCCAGGCAAAGCATGTTATCCCGCCGTCGAACATGGACATGACGATTTCCCTGCTTTTTCGCATTATTATAGTGAACTACCTTGAAAAGTAGTCATTGCGAGGAGCAAAGCGACGTGGCAATCCCTTGAGATT
>DYHU01000015.1 GCA_020724025.1 Syntrophorhabdus sp.
CAAGGACTGGAGCACTTCAAGGGATGGAGGTCCAAGGAAGAGGATCAGAGAAGACTTAAAGTTATGAGTTCGGAGTTCGTAGTTCGGAGTGAAAACCTAAAAGATTTAAGGCTCCGAACCCCGAACTAAAATACTCCGAACTAAGCGGAGCGAAGCGGAGATGAAGACCAAATCAAACATTGAAAAGATACTGGAGAGTGGTCAATTGGTGGTGACCTCGGAGTGCGGGCCTCCGAGGGGGGCGGACGCTGAGGTGATCCGCAAGAAAGGAAAGCTTCTTCAGGGGGTGGTCGATGCGGTAAACGTCACCGACAACCAGACCTCGGTGGTGAGGATGAGCTCCTTTTCGGCCTGTTTGATCCTTAAGGAGATGGGATTTGACCCTATCCTTCAGATGGTCTGTCGGGACCGAAATCGGATTGCCATCCAGAGCGACATCCTTGGGGCGGCTGCTCTGGGGATCAATAACATTCTCTGTCTTACCGGAGACCATCAGAAATTTGGGGATCATCCGAAGGCCAAGAATGTCTTTGACATGGACTCCATCCAACTCATCCACACGGTTAAGACGATGAGGGATGAAGGGAAGTTTTTGGGGGGAGAGGAGATCAAGGGCAAGCCCATGCTCTTTATTGGGGCGGCGGAGAATCCCTTTGCGGACCCCTTTGAGATTCGGGCGGCAAGGTTGGGCAAGAAGGCCAAAGCCGGGGTGGAATTTCTTCAGACGCAGTGTATCTACAATGTGCCGAGATTTGAGAAATGGATGGAGATGGTAAGGGAGAGGGGGCTTCATGAGAGGGTGGGGATCTTGGCCGGGGTGACGCCGTTTAAGTCGGTGGGGATGGCCCGGTATATGAAGAACTCGGTGCCGGGGATGGATGTGCCGGATGAGATGATTGAGAGGTTAAAATCCGTGCCCAAGGAGAAGCAGTCCGAGGAGGGGATTAAGATCTGTGTGGAGACGATCCAGAGGTTAAAGGAGGTTTCCGGGGTACGGGGGATTCACATCATGGCCATTGAGTGGGAGGAGAAGGTCAAGGAGATTGCCGAGGCCGCAGGACTACTGCCCAGGCCACAGGTCTCATAACATCTGGAATATTGGAATAATGGAATAATGGGTTGGGAAAATAAAAAATTAATTTTTGATGAACTCGTAAAAAGTCGTCATTCCCGTGAAAACGGGAATCCAGAGAATTCTAACTACTTGAAAATACTGTCCCGCCTTTGGCGGGACTGTTTGCACAGGAATGACAGAAAATCGCCTATTCAAGCTTTTTACGAGACCATCATTTTTGCTTTATCATCATTCCAATATTCCATCATTCCATTTAAGTGACAAGAGGCTCAACTAATGCAGACGATGCTGAACACCGAATTGGCTGAAACCATTAAGAGGGAATGCGGTGAGAATGTCTTTCTCTGCTACCAGTGTCAGAAATGTTCTTCAGGTTGTCCTGTGGCAGAGCATTTCGATCTTGCTCCCAATCAATTGATGCGGGCAATTCAATTGGGTCAAAAGGAGATGGTCCTCCATTCAAAGACCATCTGGCTCTGTGCCATGTGCGAGACCTGTGCTACCCGCTGTCCTCATGACATCAATATCACAAAAATCATGGATGTTTTAAAGATCATGGCAAAGAATGAGGGAATCGAACCCAGGGTTCCCGCTGTTTCTCTCTTCTATGAGGCTGGCATGAGAGGGATAAAGTGGTTCGGGAGGATGTATGAAGCCGGCTTGATGGCAGAGATCTATCTCCGTCAGATGATGTCAGGACAGCTCAACTTTCAGCAGGTCTGGAAGAATGATATGCCTCTGGCTCTGAAGATGTTTAAGGCAGGGAAACTGAAACTCTTTCCGACTTTTGGAAAACCAAAGGTTAAAGGCAGGCCTTCAGAAAAGAAGGATGGAATCGCTTACTTCCCGGGCTGCAGTCTCCATGGCACATCGAAAGAATATGATCTCTCTACGCAAGCCGTATTCAATGCACTCGGAGTTTCTCTTTATGAACCGAAGGGATGGGGATGTTGTGGAACCACTCCTGCCCATTCCACAGATCATTACCTTTCCACCCTTCTTCCGATGAAGAATGTGGCTTTGATGAAAGAGGAGGGTTTCAACCATATCACGACGCCATGCCCATCCTGCTTCCTCAGAATGCGTGTGGCTGTTAAAGATACCCATGAGTATAAGGGCTTAAGAGAGAGGCTTGCGAAAGAGATACCCAACCTCTCTTCCAACGGAATCAAGATTGATCATCTCTTGAGCACGGTGACAGAAAAGATCGGTTTTAAACAGGTCGCCTCTAAGGTTGTTACCCCCTTGAAGGGACTGAAGGTCGTCTGCTATTATGGTTGCATCATCACCCGTCCTCCAAAAATCACAGAAGCCAAGGATTATGAATATCCGACCGGTATGGATAAATTGATGAAGGTTCTTGGAATCACTTCGCTCGATTGGTCCTATAAAACACGATGCTGTGGGGTCTCCCTTGGAATTTCTCAACTTCCGATCGCTCTGGAACTGAGCAGGAAGATTCTCAGGAACGCAAAGGGTGTGGGAGCCGATGCGATCGTGGTCGCCTGTCCATTATGCCATGTCAACTTAGATGCCCGGCAGAAACAGATTGAGGAAGAGTATAAAGAGTCATTCAACCTTCCCATCATCTACTTCACCCAGTTGATGGGTCTGGCCTTTGGCCTGAAGGCGGATACCCTTGGCCTCGACAAACACTTCGTCGACCCAATGCCTACTTTAAAGAGGATAGAGGAAATATCTCTTTAGAAAAAAACCCAAAGGAGGTCCATATGATGAATCATAAGAACATGACACTCATTTTATTAGTGGTCATTGCAGTATTGGGGACTTTCTCTTCCGCCTACGGGCAAGAAAAATCCAAACCGGAACAGACGGGAATGGCGATTGCCCGCCTTGTTGTTGGAACAGGAGTGGAAAAAGGCGAGCCTGTAGGAGTTGCAGAGACATTCCCTGCAAAGACGGAGAAGGTTTATTGTTTTTTAGAGGCCAAAAACATTCCCAAAGATACGGAAATTTCCTTTGTCTGGTTTCACGGTCAGAAAGAGCTGTTGAAGACTGCCCTGCCGTTAAAGATGGGTTCGAAATGGAGGACCTACGCCCATAAGAATTTAAGGGGATTAAAGGGAGAATGGAAAGTAGAAATTAAGGGTGCGGATGGAAACCTTATCAAGGATGTTAAGTTCAAGGTTGAGTGATTTTTTTTCATCGTTCTTGAAAAAAAGGGGCACCAAGAGTGTCCCTTTTTTATTGTTACTTCTATCTATGTATGTTAAATTTTCGATGGCGCAGTTCCCTTGAAAGATGAGATAAGGTTTTTATGGAAAGCAAAGAGTATTTAGACCTGAAGGCCGTTCTTGTCATCCTCATCTTAACACTCCTATGGGGATTTAATTATACTGCCATCAAATACTCCAATGAGGGAATATCTCCGGTCTTCGCCTCAGCCTTGCGTTCGCTCATAGCCTCGGTTTGCGGTGCGATTTATTGCCTCAGAAAAGGGGAGAAATTATTTCACACCGATATCCGGCTGTTCCATGGGGTTGTCGTCGGACTCTTATTCGGTCTGGAGTTCGCCTGTATCTATTTTGGGATGCTTTACACGGACGCTACCCGCTCTGTCGTCTTTGTATACCTGAGCCCTTTTGTGGTGGCAGTAGGCGCCCATTTCTTTCTCAAAGGAGACAGGCTGACCATTTTGAAGACACTGGGCCTCATAATTGCCTTTACTGGTATTCTTTTTGTCTTTTACGGAAAACCGAAAACAGCCAAAGCCAATATCCTCATCGGCGATCTCCTGGAGATTACCGCGGGGATACTATGGGGAGCAACCACCCTTTATATTAAAAGGTTTATGGCGGGAAAGGTCCAGCCGATCCATACCTTCCTTTATCAGCTCTTCTTCTCCATCCCTATTCTATTCATGGTAAGCCTCGTTCTTGAACCGAATTGGATCTATCGGATCGATCCGTCCATTGTCACTTCGATTTTTTATCAGTCGGTGATCGTAGCATTTGTCAGCTATTTTGTTTGGTTCAAGTTAATCCATCAATATTCGGTGAGCCGACTCACTGCCTTCACTTTTTTCACTCCCATTTTTGGTGTCCTCTCGGGCGTTGCCTTCCTCGGAGAGGAATTGACATTTTCTCTCATGGTGGGTCTCCCCATGGTTTCAACCGGAATCTTCTTGGTAAATTGGAGGGGAAGGGCCGGATAGATAAAGCGATTAAAGTGAACTAAAGTTTAAAGTGGCTAAAGTTGAAAGTGGACTGAAATAATTTTAGGCACTTTAGTCACTTTCATTGTTTTCGCATCAACTGGGTCACTGCCTTCTCAAGGCCGTCGAGGGTGAGCTCGAACATGGGAAAGATTTCCTGAATATGGAGGATCGTCCTTGTGTATGGCCATTCCACAGGGGGCACGGGATTGAGCCAGACAGAGTGAGGGAAGGTGTCGGCAATGAACTGGAGCCTCATATAACTTGGTTTTCCTGATCTCTCACCGACATAGATCGAACCATCCGTGGATAAGAGTTCGTAGGGAGCCATGCTCGCATCACCGATAATGATGAACCTCGTCTCCGGGTCGAGACGGACCAGTTCATTTAGAGGAATTGGTTTTGACCGTCTTGGAGGATCTTCCCAGAGGTGGTCGTAGATCGTGTTATGAAAAAAGAAGGTCTTGAGGTCCTTAAACTGGGCCCGTGCATAGTTGAACAGGGTCTGCACCAATCCCACATAGGGGTCCATTGACCATCCGCCATTATCCATCGCCAGAATCACCTTGAGACGGTCTTTGAGGCTTCGATCAAAGACGATTTCTATCTCACCGCAATTCTTCATGGTCTCATAAATGGTTTTCTCGATGTTCACCCTGTCTTTCGGACCATAAGGGACCATGTTCCTCAGTCTCTTCAGGGCTTCGCCCATCTGGGATTCGGTGAGAGGCCCATCCTGGGAATAGTCACGATATCTTCGCTCCATCGCCACTTTGACGGCTGACTTATTTCTGGAAACTCCTCCGACCCGCATCCCGCCAGGATGATATCCGGAGTGGCCAACCGGAGAAGTCCCTCCGGTCCCAATCCATTTTCTGCCGCCATGATGGGCTTCGGTCTGTTCCTTTAAGCGGTCGAGAAAATACTGGATAAGCTCCTCCGGAGTCAATTTACTTAAATCTTCCTCTTTGATGCCGAGGAGGTCGGCGAGCTCTTGAGGATTTTTCAGCCATTCTTCGAGAAGGGCGCGGGCCACATCGGAGAGTTCGATGGGCTCCGGTTCCTTTAACTCAACCCCCTGGAAGCGGTGGGCGAAGACCTGATCGTAAAGATCGAAATATCTCTCGCTCTTCACGAGAATCGACCGGGCGGCCGTATAGAAGTCATCCACAGAATTGACCAGCCCCATATTCAAGGCCTTTTGAAGCCTTAAGAAAGAGGTGGGGGAGACCGGAATGCCCACTTTTTTGAGTAAATAGAAGAAATCGACGAACATAAGTTAATCCATTTAAATCGGGAGTCTTATAGTCGGATAGTCACTTAGTACATTGGTTCATAAATTCGCTAACGTATTTTTTCTCTATACCCCTAAGAGGTCTATACGCAACGACATTAATCACGGAAAAGGACGTCATTCCTGCGAAAGCAGGAATCCAGGAAAACACTGGATTCCGGGTCAAGCCCGGAATGACAAACTACACAGGACCTATTTATCGTCATGTATAACACGTTAGTGTATTTATGGAATCATGTACTTGGTCATATCATTTGCTCAAAGACTACGAGACCATGTGACTAAATGACTACTCGACCTCTTTTATGCCCTGAAGCGACTAACGGCATTCTGGGCTACGGCATAATCGGGGCTCTTCTTGAAGAGAACGCCCAGATAGGGAACCTCTCCCTTGACCAGATCCTTCACCCGGAAATCGGGATCCGATCTCAATGCCCTGATCCAGTTGATCAGTTCTCTGGTCGCTGGTTTCTTTTCAATGCCTTTGATCTCTCTGAGGCGGTAAAATGTTCTGACAACGCTTTCTAAGAGTTCTTTGTCAATCCCGGAGAAATGGACTTCAACGATCCTTCTCATCATATCAGGCTCTGGAAAGGCGATGTGATGGAAGTTGCATCTTCCCAGAAATGGGTCGGAGAGGTCTTTCTTGGCATTGGAGGTGATGATGATGACCGGCCGGTTTTTCGCCCCGATGGTTTTATCGATCTCAATGATATCGAACTCCATCTGGTCGAGCACATCGAGCATGTCGTCCTGAAAGTCGGTGTCGGCTTTATCAATTTCGTCAATTAAGAGAACGACCCTCTCCTCCGATATAAAGGACTGTCCGATCTTGCCCATTCGGATATAATCTTCAATATTGCTGACATCCCTTTTGGAATCTCCGAAGCGGCTGTCATTAAGTCGGGTAAGGGTATCGTACTGATAGAGGGCATCAATGAGCTTCATGCTCGATTTGACATTGAGGACGATCAACCTCATGTGGAGGGCTTCGGCAATGGCATGAGCCAGCATGGTCTTTCCCGTCCCGGGTTCTCCTTTGAGCAGGAGGGGCATTTCAAGTGCCATCGAGATGTTAACAATCTTGGCCAGCTCCTCATCGAGCACATATTTTGAACCACCCGTGAATTTTCTGTTTTGAATCGCTTCGTTCATCTTTTCTACTCCTTTTCGGATCCGATCCTGTGAAATTTTTACTAAACATCATAACCATTCTTGTTCTATGTTTCAACCCGGGCATGGAGAGTTCCTTGCATAAAGAATGGAAATTTGTTTAAATTCTTATCTATGTCCATTCTCCGGATCGACCGTCGATGGTGGGTGACCTTCAACATTTCCATCGGCGTCTTTATGTCCACACTCGACGCGAGCATTGTAAACATCTCCCTTCCCGCGATCGTTCGGTCTTTGAATACTGATCTCAAGTCAGTGGCATGGGTGGTGATGGCCTACCTGATCATCATCACTGGATGTCTGCTTTTGATGGGGAGATTGGCTGACCTTTTGGGTCGCGGGAAGATCTTTCTCCTCGGTTTTTTAACCTTTACCCTGGGCTCAACCCTCTGCGGGTTTTCCCCCACCATCCATTTTCTTATCGGTTCAAGGGTGATTCAGGGGCTGGGAGCCTCCGCTTTGATGGCCATCGGCCCTGCGATCATCACCACCTCATTTCCCGAAAAGGATCGGGGGCAGACTCTGGGAATGCTCGGCTCCGTCGTCTCTCTGGGGTTTATCACCGGTCCGCTCTTAGGAGGGTTTTTGGTAGAGCATTTGGGGTGGCGATCAGTCTTTTTTATCAATCTTCCCATTGGAGTGGCAGGAACGCTCCTCTCCTCAAAGATTCTGAAAGAGAATCGGACCACAGGCAAGGTGCAGTTGGACCTTCGAGGCGCCTTCCTGTTTTTTCTCTTCGTGACCTCTCTCCTCCTCTTTCTGAACCGGGTGGGCTGGAAGTCCACTCCTTTCTTCTGGGGATGGATCTTTCTCGCCCTGATCTGCTTGGGGCTGTTCATCGTGTTCGAGGGTCGTTCCTCTTCCCCTTTGGTCGATATCCGTATCTTTAAAAAGCGGCTTTTCATTTCCTCCCTCGGAGCCAGCCTTCTCTCCTTCTGGATGAATGGCGCCCACAATTTCGTCATCCCTTTCTTCCTTCAAATGATTCTGGGGTATTCTCCTTCCAAAACAGGGATGTTGATCTTCCCTGTTGCCCTGACCGTGATGGTGATGGCGCCGATTGGCGGAAGGGTGTCGGACTGGGTTGGAGTAAGAATTCCCGCCACCATTGGCTTGATCCTCACTTCTCTGGCGATCTTCTCTTTTGTTTTTCTTAAGGGGGAGGTCAGCCATTATGAAATCTTATGGAGACAGGTGATGCTCGGAATCGGAATCGGATTCTTCAACCCGGCCAATAATAGCGCTATAATAGGGTCGCTTCCAAAATCGGATGTGGGTTTGGCCTCCAGTTTTTTAGCCCTTGCGAGAAATTTGGGGATAGTGATCGGAGTGGCCTTTGCGGAAATGGTCATTGCTTTCAGGATCCCTGAAACCTCTCCCACAGGAAGAGGCCCTTCTCTTGAAGGCATTCAGGATGTCTGGCGGATTCTTCTCTTCATCGGCCTGATTGCCATTTTGTTGTCTTGGATAAGAGGAAAGGAGGAAGTGAAATCATGAAAAAGACGGAGACAAAGAAGATCAATGATTTATCAGGAATGAGCAGAAGAGACGTATTGAAAATCATGGGAGCAGGAGCGCTCTACGCACTGCTTCCGGGTAACGGGTTTGCGAGTGCTCCTTCAGGGTTTTCTCCCTCCGGGGGAGAGGGCTTGATCTTCGTGGTCGGAGATGGGATGCCCCTCGGCGTCATCAAAGGAATGCATCAGATCAGGACAAGAGTTCATGGAGAGAAAGGGACGAATTTCTATTCAAAGATGAAGGACGCGGACTCCAATCTCGGATATATGTCTACAGAGAGCCTTTCCAGTATTGTGACAGACTCCGCCCCTGCATCGGTCGCCTGGTCCACCGGTTCCAAAACTTTGAACCTTCTGCTTGCGTCACTTCCGGACGGCAGACCACTCAGGACGATTATGGAGCTTCTCAAAGAGAGAGGTTATGGCTGTGGCCTTGCGACCACAACCCGAGTGACCCACGCCACCCCGGCGGCATGGGTATCGCATCAGTTGCAGAGGGACAATGAGGAGGCCATTGCCCTGGATTACCTGAAGTTCAGGCCGGACGTTCTCCTCGGCGGCGGGAACAGATTTTTTGACCCCTCGAAGAGAAAGGACGGAAAAGATCTTTTTAAAGCTTTTTCTGATTCGGGTTATGATGTCGTCAGAGAAAGAGAAAATCTTCTTTCAGCCGAGATCTTTTCTTCTCCGAAGCCCCTTCTGGGTATTTTTAGCTCCTCGCATATGAGCTATTATCTGGATAGGCTCAATCAGCCGGAACTGGGAAAGAAACAGCCGCTCCTTCCGGAGATGACGAGGATCGCCTTGCAGAAACTTTCCAGGAATCCGAAGGGGTTTATCTTGCAGGTGGAGGCGGGAAGAATAGATCATGCCAATCATTCGAATGATGCCTGGGCTGCCATCCTCGATACCTATGAACTGGATTTGACATTGGCCGTAATCGATGAGTTTCTGAAGGTCAATCCAAAGACCGTTGTCATCGTCACCTCTGACCACGGCAATTCAGGATGGGGGATCAACGGGACCGGACCTGAGTATAATGATTCCACCGAGGCTTTGAAGAAGTATCTGCCCATCAAGGCTTCCTTTGAAGTGATTAAAACACGATTGAAAAAAGAGGCCACCTCAACAGAGATCAAGGATATCTTCGAACACTTCACCACTTTCAGGATTACGGATGAAGAGGCCTCTATGATCCAGGCTGCGATGCAGCCCGATTACAAGCCCTTTCATGGAGACTACGTCATTCAACCGGATGCGGTGATGGGAAAGATTCTGGCGCACAGCCTCTATGCCAAAAGGAAAGAAGCGATGGTTGAGGGTCCCTCTCTCATCAGAAGGGGAAATGTGGGATTTACTTCCACCAACCATACGGGAGAAGACCAGATCCTTCTTTCCTATGGCTATAAGGCAAAGCAATTGGGGCTGGGGCGGCATGTCGATAATACCTATCTGTTTGCCGCGATGTGTGAGTTCTTCGGCATTAAATATAAAAATCCGACCATGACCGAGGAGGAGGCAAAGCCCTTCATTAAAACCGCTTCCCTGGAGGAATGGAAAAGGCATATGGAGTTACATGTCGCATAATCTAATTGGCTCGGGGATGATTTTTAGGGAATATCTTGCAACGAAAATAGATTCACCCCCACCCGCGCCCTCCCCCATCAAGGGGGAGGGGTCCTTATAGTGAAATTTACCAAATTCCCCCCTCTCCCCTGGTGCCTGCCTGCACGAAGCGTTTCGGCGAAGGCAGGGGAGAGGGTTAGGGTGAGGGGGATTTTTTCTTTATAACTGCCGAGAGTAAAAGTGTTAAATCCATCAAGTAGGGTTTTTAAGAATCGTATGAAGTGTTAAATGAATTGACTTAGAGACGATTTTGAGAGAATATATTGGAAAGGAGACATTGAGTGAAGCGTTCAGACAGAAGAAGGCCCGAGGCTTTAAGGCCTTTAAAGATCACAAGGAACTATATGAAGCATGCCGAGGGATCGGTCCTCATTGAAATGGGGGATACGAAGGTGATCTGCTCGGCCAGCGTGGAAGAGAGGGTGCCGCCCTTTTTAAGAAATACGGGCAAAGGATGGGTTACGGCAGAATATTCCATGCTTCCTCGCTCCACCCATACCCGGACACAGAGGGAATCAGGCAAGGGAAGCGGCCGGACCTTTGAGATTCAGAGATTGATCGGCCGCTCTCTTCGGTCGGTGACCGACCTTACGGGATTTGGAGAGAGGACGGTGTGGATCGATTGCGATGTGATTCAGGCGGACGGAGGGACACGGACCGCCTCCATCACCGGGGCCTGTGTAGCGCTGGTCGATGCATTTCGAAAGATGTTGGAAAAGGGAATGATCAAGAAGATTCCTGTTCACAATTCCGTTGCGGCCGTGAGCGTGGGTAAAGTGGACGGGAGGATTCTGCTCGATTTAAATTATGCGGAGGACTCCCGGGCTGAGGTCGACATGAATGTGGTGATGACCGGGTCCGGAGAGTTTGTAGAGATTCAGGGAACTGCGGAGAATGCCGTCTTTTCTAAAGGGGAGATGGATGCATTGATCCGGGTTGCGCAAAAAGGAATAAAAAAACTTACGGCATTTCAGAAGGAATCTCTTGAAGGAGAAGGATAATCGTAAAAAAGAGATTGGAGATTATTGTCGCAACAAAAAATAAGGGTAAATTGCGGGAGATTCGAAGTGTCTTGAAAGGTCTGGGATTTCAGATCCGCGGGCTGATGGATTTTGCGGATGTTCCCGAAATGGAAGAGGATGGAAGAAGTTTTGCTGAAAACGGACTAAAGAAAGCCCGATTTTATTCTCAGTTCTTCGGAAAATTAACCATTGCGGATGATTCCGGATTGGAAGTGGATGCTCTGGGCGGGGCTCCGGGCATCTATTCTGCCCGATATGCCGGTAAACGGGCATCGGATGAGAAGAACCGGAAAAAACTCCTGAGAGAATTGGAAGGCGTTCCGATCTCAAAGAGAAGAGCGGCGTTTAAATGCGTCATCGCGATGGCATCGCCGGAGGGATGGGAAGTAGTGACCGAAGGATCGTGCGGGGGGAGAATCGGATTTAAGGAGATCGGGAGTAGGGGATTTGGATATGACCCCATCTTCATCCTTCCCCAATACAGAAAGACAATGGCTCAGCTCAGCCTCAAAGAGAAGAACAGGGTGAGCCATCGGGGCAAGGCGCTGGGGAAACTGAGAAAAATAATAACCAAATTCCAAAAACCAATACCCAAATAAATTCCAATAATCAAAAAATCTGGTAATCTGGATATTGGGATAACGTAGAAAATAGATTTTAAATCCCCCCATCCCCCCTTTACCAAACTGACCGTGTCCCATAAGTCAGGTGGCTGGGCACAAGGAAGGGGGCATGACCGGTGTAATTGAAGGTTTTGCATTTCGTATTTTGGTGTCATTCCCGTGAAAACGGGAATCCAGGACCAATAGAAACATCTGGATTCCTGCTTCCGCAGGAATGACAAACTTAAAAATTAATAATGATATCAACCTGTTAACAACATTAAACTTAACCCTTGTGTCCAGCGCCCCCACTTATGGGTAAGGATTAGTTTACCAAAGGGGGGCGAAGGGGGATTATCGATTTTCGTGATTCGAGAGTGGCCATGACAGCCATAGATAATTTATTTGGAGCTTGGAATTTGGTTATTGGAATTTAAAAATCGGGGCGTAGCGCAGCCTGGTTAGCGCGCCTGCCTTGGGAGCAGGAGGTCGGCCGTTCAAATCGGCTCGCCCCGACCAAATTAGTTCGGAGTTTTGAGTTCGAAGTTTGGAGTTAACAATTAAGCCGACCGACTTTTTTAAACCTATTTCCCCTAGTCAACTAAACCTGCCAAACATTTCCCATCCTTCAATAATGCACAAAATGTTAAAGAATGGAAAAAAATGGAACATCATTCCAGTAAAATAGAAAAAAATCGCAGACTGCCAATATTTTAATAAAGTCAAAAATTTCTTGTAGTTAGAAGTAATTCAGGATGAATTGCTTCCAACTTATTGATTTTGGTATGTTTCTTGCTGTTTCTCTCAATCGTCATGAAAGAGCGGGACAAAAAAAGAATCATTTTACTCCTCAGATGGACTGCCATTATTGTCACCTCCTATCTCATCCTCCTCGGAAGGGGGAAGGTGGCTGATCCAAATCTGAGCCATCTTCTTGTTTTGGGATACCTCATTTCAAATCTCGTGCTGACCTTTTTTCCCAGTTCATGGTTTTCAAATCCAAAATTCTTCTATCCATTGGTGATTGCGGATACCGGAATCGTCTCATTCGGAATGTATCTCTCAGAGAAGATGATCACCGATTTTTATCTGGTCTTTTTCCTAATCATCATCTTTGCGTCGTTGAGTCGAAATTTTAAACTATTGATGTTCATCGGAGGCGCTACCGCCCTTCTCTATGGATTTCTCCTCTATTCCTGGGGGCTTTTGATTTCGGAACAGGGCAGCAGTTATGCGCTTCGCATTCCTTTTATCTTCATCATGACGGCCTTCTACGGATACCTTGTTCAAACCTTAACCAGAGAGAAACGCAAGGAACTCAGCGTCTCAGAGGACAAGTATCGAGGTCTCTTTGAGAATGCGAACGAAGGGATCATCATTCTGAAAGATCCTTCCTTACAGATTGCGGATGTGAATCGAGAGGCAGAGAAGACCTCCCAATATGCCAAAGAAGAATTATTAGGGAGAGAAGTCTTTGATCTATTCGGACCCGAGGAGAATGAGAAGGCGAAGATTTATTTGAATGAAGTCATTGAAAAGGGGGAAGGGAGGGTTGATGATCTCTCTTTGAGGAAGAGGGATGGCACTTTCTTAGAAACCGATTTATCAATCAAAAGGATTGGCCTGGGTGAAGAATCTTTCTTCCAGATGATCTTTAGAGATATTACCGAAAAAAGGAAACTTGAGAAGAAGATCATTGAAAGCAAGAGAAACCTTGAGGCTATCTTTGACGGCATCGGGGACCAGCTTTCCATCCAATCTCCGGATTTTAAGATTCTTCGCGTGAATAAAGCCGTCATCGAGAGGTGCTCCGCCACCTTTCAAGAGCTGATCGGAAGAAAATGCTACGAGGCCTATTATCAAAGAACCTCTCCATGCGAAGGCTGTCCCCTGTCCGTGACGATTGATACCGGGCAACCGGCTTGTTCGATTCTAAAGTTACCGGAAAAAGAAAGAGTTCAACAGGTCTTTTCTTACCCTGTTTCAGATGAAAAAGGGAATCTTCTCTATCTCATTGAATATGTCAAAGACATTACAGAGGAGCAAAAACTTCAGGAGCAACTGATCCAATCTGAGAAACTGGCCGGGATAGGAATACTGGCTTCAGGGGTGGCCCATGAAATCAATAATCCCCTGAGCGGGATTATCGGGATGGCTGAGATTGCCCTGGAGGAAGAAGACCCGTCAAAAAATAAGGAATACCTGACGGATATCCTGACCTGTGGACAGAGAATCGGTGAGATTGTCAACGGCCTGCGGTCCTACTCTCGGACCGCCAAGAGGGAGGAACTGAGCGTGATCGATCTTCATGAGGTTCTTGAGGCCTCATTGAAGATGGTTCAACTGGCGACCCAATCTGCTTCCGTAGAAGTGATCAAAAATTTTCAGTCTATTGAAAAAATAAGAGCCAACCCCGGTGAAATTCAGCAGGTGTTCACCAATTTGATTACCAATGCATTCCAGGCGATGAATGGAAGGGGAGGCCATTTGATTCTCTCCAGCCGGTCGCTGAAGGATTTTGTGGAAATAAAAGTGAGTGATAGCGGCGTTGGGATCCCCCCCAAATATCTCAACCAGATTTTTGATCCTTTCTTCACGACAAAAAAGACTGGTGAGGGCACAGGACTCGGGTTAAATATCGTCTACCGCATTGTCACCAAATATGAGGGAACGATCGAAGTTGAAAGCACGGAAGGCGTGGGTACTACGTTTACAATAAGGTTTCCGAAATGGAGGAATGAGCCATGGGCAAACGGATTTTGATCGTCGATGATGAAGAGGTGATCAGGAAGTTTTTAAAAATCCATCTGAACAAACAGGGATATGAGGTGACAGAGGCCGAAGACGGAGAAAAAGCAATGGAACGGATCGGGGAAGGGAAGTTCGACCTGATCATCTGTGATGTCATGATGCCCAATAAGAATGGCTGGGAGGTCGTCAAAGAGGTGAAGTCGAACCCGGAGTTGAGTGAGATTCCTGTCATCCTCCTGACCGCTAAAAATGATGATGTCGATATGTTCAAGGGGTACGAACTGGGAGCCAATTACTATATGAGCAAACCCTTTGCCAAAGACCAACTCCTCTACGGATTAAAATTGATGTTTGGAGAAACATCGTAACAGAACTCTCCTCTCCCTTGGTGCCTGCCTGAGCGGAGGCACTACGGGGTCGAATGGGGAGGGAAATAGTTGGGAAAACCTCAAATATATTTGGTTGATTTTAAACACCTTTTCGCCCATTTATAAAACTCCTTTTGTATCAGAATGTTACCTGATTCGGAATTCCACCCCAATTTACCCTCTTTACACCCATTAAATTAAATCTTATAATTTGCTTTAACCAAAATTAAGGGTTTCGTAAAAAGTCTGAAAAGGCGATTTTCTGTCATTCCTGCGCAAGCAGGAATCCAGTCTTTTCATGTAGTTAAAATTCTCTGGATTCCCGTTTTCACGGGAATGACGACTTTTTACGAGATCACCAAAATTAAGGGAAGTCATAAAAGTATAGGTTGTGCGCCTGTAGCTCAGATGGATAGAGCTACGGACTTCTAATCCGTAGGCCGGGGGTTCGAATCCCTCCAGGCGCGCCAGAGGTTGTATCAATGCAAATTGCAAAATTAGTCCCGCCGAGGCGGGACTAAGTTAGCCACGCCAAGGCGTGGTTGAATTGCTGATTGCTTCCCGCGTTTCGCGGGACTAATTGATCATTTTGCAATGTTGTTGTTGATGGTGAGTGTAGCTCAGTCGGATAGAGCACTGGGTTGTGGCCCCAGTGGTCGAGGGTTCGAGTCCCTTCACTCACCCCAAAAGCGCCCGTAGCTCAGCTGGATAGAGCGTCGGACTTCGAATCCGCAGGCCGTCCGTTCGAGTCGGACCGGGCGCGCCACAGTCTGTATCAATGCAAATTGCAAAATTAGCCACGCCAAGGCGTGGTTGAATTGCTAATCGACCTTTTTGCAATGATCTTTTTGGAAAGTGAGCCGTTAGCTCAATCGGTAGAGCAACTGACTCTTAATCAGTAGGTTGCAGGTTCGATTCCTGCACGGCTCACCAATCGCCCAAAAAAGTTCAACGGTAACGGCCTTTCGATAAACTCAAGGCCCTGAGTAGTGTCGAAGGGTAAAGATGCCCGTATCGTTAATAAAAGGTTACTTTTATTGTCTTTTAATTCTTTGTTCGTAACCGTTACCGGTAACCGAAACGGGCCCTGAACCTAGCATGGTACAGGGCGGGCTTCGTTACCCTAACCTTTACCCCGTTAGAAATAATGCCCCGCTGCTCTGCAGCGGGGTTGTGGGTTCATTTCAGAATGATTCTATCGGGGTTTAACCCACTGCGCTTGCGCGACAGCGCGGCGAGTGCCCCGCTGGAATTTCTAACGGGGTTTACCCCAAGCCCATTTTCAATGTTTTCGACCTGCTGAGGGATGCAGGCAGGCAGTTTAAGCCGGGGTGGCGAAACTGGAATACGCGCGAGACTTAGGATCTCGTGGTCGAAAGACTGTGCGGGTTCGAGTCCCGCCCTCGGCACCATTTTCAGAATGCAGAAGGCAGTAAGCAGAAGGCAGTAAGAAAGGGATATTAAATGAATGTGACGGTTGAAGAGACTAGTTCCATAAAGAAGAAGGTTAATATTGAAATTCCCCCAGAGCAGGTGACGAAAGAGATCGAATCCTTCTACCGGGAAGTGGGGAAGCAAGCGAAAATCAAGGGATTCAGGCCCGGCAAGGTTCCCAGGAATATTCTGGAGAGACACTTCCAAGACTATGTCAAGTCAGAAGTGATTCAGAAACTGATCCAGGAGTCTTATCCGGCCGCCCTTTCCGAAAAGGATCTCCATCCGGTCTCTCCTCCCGTGATCGACCCCGGGGAGCTGGAGAGCGGAAAACCTTTTCAATATTCAGCCACCGTTGAAGTCAAACCCGAGATCAAAATTGATGGCTACATCGGTTTAAATATTGAAGGGAAGAAAGAGAGCGCAAAAGAGGAAGAGGTTGAGGAAAGACTGAAAGGCCTTCAAAATCTCCACGCTCAGTTGAGAACGGTTCCAGAACCCAGGGCCGTTCGGTCAGGAGATCATGTCGTCATTGATTACGAAGCCAGAATGGACAATAAACCATTAGAAGAGGGGAAGGTGGTTGACTTTACCGTCGAGGTTGGGAGCGGGCGGTTCATCCCGGCTTTGGAAGAGAAGATGATTGGCTTGAAACCGGAGGAGGAAAAGGAGATAGAGGTTCCCTTTCCCGAAGATTACGGGTATAAGAAATGGGCGGGGAAGACGGTTTCCTTCCTCGTCAAAGTTAAAGAGATAAAGGAGAAAGTCCTTCCGCCTCTGGATGATGAATTTGCGAAAGATCTGGGGGATTACTCCTCCCTCGAGGATTTAAAGGGTAAACTGAAGGAAGAGATCGAAAAAGAGAAGGAGTTGATGCTTGACCGGCAATTGAAAGATCAGATGATTGAGCAGTTGATTCAGGCCAACTCCTTTGAGGTTCCTGAGAATATGGTCGTGGAGCAAGCCAAGGCCCTCGTCTCGGATACCAAATTGAGATTGGCCGCCCAGGGGGTTGCCCTAAAAAATTTGAACATCCCGGAGGAGAAACTCCAGGAAGATTATCGGGAAGTGGCGCAGAAGCAGGTCCGAACCTATTTGATCCTTGAAAAGATTGCCGCACAGGAAGGGATTACCGTGACCGATGAGGAGGCGGACGAACGTCTCCAGTCCATTTCAGAGAGAACCCATCAGAAGTTCGATGTGGTGAAACGATATTATGAGAAGAATGGATTGATGCCAGAGCTAAAGACAGGGATCCTGACCGATAAGACCCTGAACTTTCTCCTGGAGAAAGCCAATGTTTCGCATTAAAATCCCTCCCCACCGTCCGGCGCCAAAGTCCCACTGCTGGGCTTGGCGTGAGAAGTGCGGCTCTGGACGGCGGCGCCTCCCTTTGCCCTCCGGGTCAGAGACCGCTCCCTCCGGGGCAGGAGCCCCTCTGGGGCGGAGCCTGGGTCGGAGACCAAAGGGAGGAGAAAATATTCCCCCCTTTTTCTAAAGGGGGGCGAGGGGGGATTAGATAACCTTTTTCAAAGAACTAAAGTGATAAGGAAGGGGAAAATGAACTTGATACCGATTGTGATCGAGAGGGATGGAAGAGGGGAACGGGCTTATGATATTTATTCACGCCTTTTAAAGGAGCGGATCATCTTTGTCGGCACTGCCATCGATGATGATGTGGCCAATCTGGTGATCGCCCAGATGCTCTTTCTGGAATCGGAAGACCCGGACAAGGATGTTCACCTCTATATCAATTCTCCCGGAGGGATCGTCACCTCCGGGTTGGCCATCTATGATACCATGCAGTATATCCGTCCGAAGGTTTCAACTCTGTGCATGGGACAGGCGGCAAGCATTGCGGCCCTTCTTCTATCAGCCGGGGAGAAGGGAAAGCGATTCGCTCTTCCTCATTCGAGGATCCTCATCCATCAACCCATGGGAGGATTTCAGGGGCAGGCCACGGATGTGGACATTCAGGCGAAGGAGATTCTTCGACTTCGGGAAGAGCTGAATGCCATCCTGGCAAAACATACCCTCCGGCCGTTAGAGAAGATTGGAACCGATACGGAACGGGATTTTTATATGAACGGTCATCAGGCCAAGGAATACGGTATTATTGACGAGGTGGTTATCCAGCGTCCTGTCCGGTCTCAGGGTTAATTTCGGGGAGAGATCAGAAAGGAGGGGGAGATGAAATCGAATGGAGGAAGCTACGGGAATGCATTGCACTGTTCTTTCTGCGGAAAAAGCCAGGATGAGGTGAGGAAACTCATCGCCGGGCCCACCGTCTATATCTGTGACGAATGCATCGAGCTCTGCAATGAGATCATCGCCGAAGAGACCGAGGAGAGGTTCGTTCCCGGAAAGTTAACCGTTCCCAAACCCATGGAAATCAAGGCCAGGCTGGATGAATATGTGATCGGGCAGGAACATGCCAAGAGGATTTTATCGGTAGCTGTCCACAATCACTACAAACGAATTGACTCACGAATTCTCTCCAGCGAGGTGGAGCTTCAGAAATCGAATATCCTCCTGATCGGCCCCACAGGTTCCGGAAAGACGCTTCTGGCTCAAACGTTGGCCCGTATCCTCGATGTCCCTTTCACGATTGCGGATGCCACCTGTCTCACCGAGGCCGGATATGTGGGCGAGGATGTGGAGAATATCATCCTGAGTCTCCTTCAGGCATCGGATTACGATATCGAACGCTGTCAGAAGGGGATTGTCTATATTGATGAGATCGATAAGATTTCAAGAAAATCGGATAGCCCATCCATTACCAGGGATGTCTCAGGGGAAGGGGTCCAACAGGCATTGCTCAAGATCATTGAAGGGACCGTGGCGAGCGTGCCGCCGAAGGGAGGCCGCAAGCATCCTCAGCAGGAATTTATTCAAATCAATACAACCAATGTCCTCTTCATCTGCGGAGGGGCTTTCGTCGGGTTGGAAAAGATCGTTGAACAGCGGGTCGGAGGAAAGACATTAGGATTTGGGGCGGACATCAAGACCAAGGAAGAACGGGATATGGGAGAGTTGCTCAAAGAGGTTCAGCCCGAGGACTTGCTGAAGTTCGGATTAATTCCCGAATTTATCGGAAGACTTCCGGTGATCGCCACCCTTTCGGAACTGAGCCTGGAAGCCCTGGTCGATATCTTGAAGAAGCCGAAGAATGCCCTCGTCAAACAGTATCAGAAACTTTTTGATTTTGAGAATGTGAAACTCCGATTCACAGAAGGAGCCCTGACATCCATTGCGAAGGAAGCCATCAAAAGAAAGTCCGGTGCCCGGGGATTGCGGGCGATCATGGAGAACACGATGCTGGATGTGATGTATGAGCTCCCCTCTCAGCCGAACATCCGGGAATGCATCATCAGTGAAGAGGCCGTTCTCAATCACGAAAGTCCGATCCTCCTTTATGAGAAGGAAGCGGGGGCGGCCTGAACTTGACATTAAGGAGATGATTACATAAGATTTCAGTAAGGGCGGATAGCTCAGTTGGGAGAGCATCCCGACTGCAAGTCGGGAGGGTTGCAGTAAGCACAAGGAACGGAATAGGGGGGCGGATAGCTCAGTTGGGAGAGCGCCGGCCTTACAAGCCGGAGGTCGCAGGTTCAATCCCTGTTCCGCCTACCAATCGTTTTGCCGAAGGCAAAACGAGTTATGAGTTTTGAGTTCGTAGTTCGGAGTTAAAAACGGTTTTTTAATCTAAACTTCTTATTATTTAGTGTCTGTTTATAAACTAACGGTTTCCAAAAAGGTCGTCATTCCGGCGGAAGCCGGAATCCAGGGTTCCCGGTGAAAATCGGGACCCAGTCTTTGAGATGGTTCCCGACTTTCGTCGGGACAACGACTGGATGCCCCCGTATCAAGTACGGGGCAGGCTTCTCAAGTCCGGCATGACGGAATAACGGAATTTATAAACAGACTCTATTTAAACTCAACACTCTGAACTCCTAACGCCGAACTGGTCAGCAGTGGGGGCGTAGTTCAATTGGTTAGAGCGCCGGCCTGTCACGTCGGAGGTTGCGGGTTCAAGCCCCGTCGCTCCCGCCAGATTAGCAAAGCCCTGCTCCATGAGCAGGGCTTTGCTTTATGAACCATGGCTTATTACGTCTATATCATCCAGAGTGAAAAAGACGGAAGTTATTATATTGGTCAAACCTCAGATTTAAAGGAGCGGCTGAAACCCCACAACGAACGGCGAAGTGCATATACCAGAAGTAAGGTGCCATGGAAGTTAATTTGTCAGGAGATATTCAGCTCAAGAAGTGAGGCTATGAATCGTGAGCGTGAGATCAAGGGGAAGAAGAACAGAGCTTATATAGAGCAACCGGTTAGAGCGTCCCGAGTGTGAATCGGGAAGGTTGTCCCGACTTAAGGTCGGGATCGCTCCCGCCAGAATTTGAAAGAGGCAGCCCAATGGGCCGCCTCTTTTTTTTAGGGTTGATTTGATCTGAAAAATCATATAAATTACCATTCATCGCTTTTCAGATACTCAATATTTCTATTCGATGAGGAGGAAATAGGAATGGAGAAGAAAAAGAAACCTTTAGAGAGGATGACGGCCAAAGAATTGAGGGAGAGGGCCCTCGGAATGCCCGGAATCCATGGCGTCCATGCGATGAAGAAAGAAGAGTTGATCGTTGCCATGCGGAAAGCTATGGGCATTACCGAACCGGAGACCAAAAAGGAAAAGCTGATCGTTGCCAAAAAAGAGAAAGTGGTACTGACCGTCCCCCAACTGAAACAGAGAGCAAAAGAGCTCAGAGCAAAAAGGGAAGAATTGTTACAGGAAAGAAATTTTAAGATGGCTCAAATTTTAAGAAAACGAATCAACCGGTTGAAGAAAATGACACGAAGAGCCGCCTAACCTTATTTCGGATTTCGGAATGCGGATTTCGGAATAGAAGAATATTTTGAATTATCATTCCGCAATCTGAATTCCGCAATCCGCAATCTCGAACCATGCCCAAGGTCTCGGTCATACTTCCCACCTATAATCGACTGCCCATGTTGAAAGAGGCGGTCCAGTCCGTTCTGGCCCAGGATTTTGAAGATTTTGAATTGATCGTTGTGGATGACGGATCTACTGACGGAACTCCCGAAGAGATGAAGCAATATGGGGGAAGGGTCAAAGTCATTGAGCACATTGAGAATAGAGGTGTCAGTGCAGCCAGGAATAGAGGCATCCTTAATGCCAGGGGGAAATATATCGCCTTCCTGGATTCGGACGACTTATGGGTAAAGGGAAAATTAAAAATCCAGGTTGCCTTTTTGGACGACAACCCGCACTACCCTCTTTGTTATACCGACGAGATCTGGATCCGGAGGGGGAAGAGAGTCAACCCGATGAAGAAGCATGCGAAATATTCCGGCTGGATCTTTGAGAAATGCCTCCCCCTCTGCATCATCAGTCCTTCCTCGGCCATGATGAGAAAGAACCTCTTCTCAAAAGTTGGTCTATTCGATGAAGCCCTTCCGGTGTGTGAGGATTATGACTTCTGGCTCAGGGTTTCAGTCCGGTTTCCTATCTTTTTTTTCAATAAGAAACTGATTATCAAACGAGGCGGGCATCCCGATCAACTCTCACAGCGTTCCTGGGGAAATGACCGCTACCGTGTGATGGCGCTCGAAAAACTCCTTTCCGAACCCCCTCTCAACTCCGAAGAGAGGGAGATGGTTCTCAAAGAAATGAAGAAGAAATGCCAGGTCCTCTCAGCGGGGTTTTTAAGAAGGGAAAACGAACTGGAGGGAAGATATTATCAGGAGGTCATGAGGAGGTATGGAATTGAAATGTAAACAAATGACAAATATCAAAGTTCAAATGTCAAATCAAATCCAAAGCTCAAATGTCAAAAATATTTTGGATTTTTAGAATTTGACATTCATTTGTCATTGAGATTTTGGCATTTGTCATTTTTTACTTCAAAGGATGATTGAGATGAAAACGATTCAGATGGTACCTCTTGAGGAGATTGATCTTTCGGATGAGACCTTCTCCGTCAATTTTATGCCCGACCTTCAAAGCCTTCGATCCTCGATCGAGAAGATCGGATTGATTCAGCCAGTCCTTTTAAGGAAGGGAAAGGATCATTACCAGATTGTTTGCGGGTTCAGGAGGATTTCTATCTTAAAGGAACTGGAAAGTTTTGAAGTTCCGGCGATGGTCTTTGAGGAGAGGGAACTGGATGATTTACAATTATTTATTATATCCCTCCAGGAGAATCTGACGACAAGGGGTCTCAACACTGTTGAAAAGGCCATTGCCCTGGACAAATTGATTCATCTTTTTCAGATCGATCCTGCCGTGGCGGTCCAAACCTATCTGGCCTTGTTTTCTTTGGAACCCAACGAGAAGATATTAAGCACCTTCCTCTCTCTCGCCCGGATGGAGGATGAGATCAAAGAGTATGTATTGAGGGAAGAGGTGTCCCGATCGAATATTCGAAAACTTTCAGCCTTATCTTCTGAGGATCGGATCGCCCTTCTTCCAATCCTTTCCCGCTTAAAATTAGGTGAGAATCGTTTAAGGGAGATGCTCACCCTCCTGAATGAGATCTCCCGGCGGGAGCGAGTCAGTATGAAGGAGATTATAGATCGCCCTGAAATTCAAGTTTTCCTTTCCCAGGAAGAACTCGCCCCCATTCAAAGGACAGAGCATGTGAAGAGGGTTCTGATGGACCTCCGTTACCCGAAGATGAGACGAATGGAGGAGGAGTTTGAGAAAAAGCGAAAGGCACTCAATCTGCCGTCAGGGGTATCCCTGTGCCATTCCCCCCATTTTGAGGGGAAGGGGTTGAGGGTTGAGTTTCAATTTGAAACTCTGGAAAAGTACAGGGACATCCTTGACGCGTTATCGCTCCTTGTCGAGCAGGAAGAGTTTCAGGAGATGATGGTTAAAACTTGAGGTTATCAGGCGATCTGGAAATCAGGATGCAGGAAACCAGAAAATCAGGGGATCAGGATGAAATAATAATGTTTCCATTTCAGATCGAAAAGATTTATCTCGATGAAAAGGCTGAGAAGGATTGGGTGACCCAACACATTCTGAAATCCTTACCCCATGTCCCTGTGGAGAAGGTCGAGGACAAGAGATCTCTGATCAAGCAGTCCCTTTCTATGTCCGATCCTATCGGGGTGGGGAAAAGAAATCTTCTAATCACCCACTTTTATGGAAGGCGGTTAAAACCCTGTCCCGGGACATCCCGCCATATCTGCTGTGGATATTATGTGATCAATCCCGTCACCAATTGTCCGATGGATTGCTCCTATTGTGTCCTTCAGGGATACCTGAACAATCCCTTTCTCACCCTCTATTCAAACTGGGATGACCTTCTCCAGGAGATCGAAGGCTTTCTCTCAATGGGGCGAAGCTCTCTTTCCCGTTTGGGGACAGGGGAACTCTCCGACAGTTTAGCCCTGGAACCCCTCTTTCCTGTTTCCGGATTTCTCATCTCCTATTTTGCTGAAAAAAAGAATGGTATTCTCGAATTGAAGACAAAGTCAGCCAATGTGGATCCCCTTCTTCCTTTAAATCACAGGGGGAGGACGGTCGTCTCCTGGTCGCTCTCTCCCCAGCCATTGATTGGAGAAGAGGAGAGGAGGACAGCTTCTTTAAGCGAGAGGATGGATGCGGCGAAGAGATGTCAGGAGGCGGGCTATCCTCTGGGAATCCATTTTGATCCGATGATCGACTATGAGGGGTGGGAGAAGGGATATGAGGAGTTAGTCGATTTCCTTTTCAGTCAGATCGATCCAAAACGAATCGTCTGGATCAGCATGGGGGGATTTCGATACCCCGCTCAGCTTAAGGGGATTGCTGAGAATCGATTCCCTCAAACCCGAATTTTTTTAGGAGAGTTATTCCCCGGAAGGGATGGCAAATTCCGTTATTTAAAAGGGATCCGGGTGGAGATGTACCGGAAGATGGTAAAATGGTTGAAGGAGGTGGACCCGAGTCTTTTTGTCTACCTCTGTATGGAGAGTCAGGAGGTATGGGAAGAGGTCTTCGGGTGGTCGCCTAAGAACAGCGGCCATCTGAACCAGTTGTTTGGGAAAAGGGTGGAAGGGTTTTTAAAAAGATGAGAGAGAGAAAGTTGAACAGGCTGAGGGATTACGATTATTCCGAGGCGGGAGGATATTTTATAACTGTCTGTACTTTCAACCGTGAATATCTGTTTGGAAAAATCTCAAATCAGGAAATAGAATTGAACGACATTGGAGAAATCGTAGAACAATGGTGGTTGAAATTAGAGAATAAATTTACCGAAGTCAAACAGGATTATCATGTCATCATGCCCAACCATATACATGGAATCATTATGGTTTCTGATGGGAAAAATGATGTAGGGGCAATTCATGAATTGCCCCTACCCAGAGACAGAATTGAACGGCGGCGGATGTTGATACCCAAAGTCATTGGATATTTCAAGATGAATTCATCAAAGTATATCAATCGGTTGCGTGATGCTACAGGATATCCTCTTTGGCAACGCAATTATTATGAGCATATCATAAGAAATGACAACGAATTATATCGAATAAGGGAATACATCCAGAACAATCCTTTGAAATGGGAGCTGGACAGAGAAAATCCGCTTTCAAAGAATTTTAATATGGAACATAAACAATATTGGAAAGAAATTTATGATTAACGTAGGGGTAATTCATGAATTACCCCTACAGGATAGGCAATTCATGAATTGCTTCTACAGGAGGAGGTGAAACAATGAAACTAAAAGGGAAGGTCGCTTTGATCACTGGATCGACCCGGGGAATCGGTAAGGA
>DYHU01000229.1 GCA_020724025.1 Syntrophorhabdus sp.
AAAAGGACAAGGAACGGCTTGGATTCATTCATGCGAGAGACCCGCAGGAAGCCCTTGAAATGGCTTTCTCAATGGGTGGAAGGAATTCAAAAGTGGCTGTCCTTCAGCGAGGCGGCGAAATTCTTCCGGTGATCAAAGAGTCAGCCGGATAAACATTATCAAATCGTCATTCTGAATTCATTCTATTCACTTTTAATTATGATTTATCATGGGATATCCGTATTGACAGGGAAGCCAGTCGAGATAGAGGTTCAAGGGGCCTCGATCCGAAACGTAACCCCGCTCAAAACAAGGGAACATCTTCCCTATATCTCTCCAGGCTTTCTCGATATGCAGGTAAACGGCTATATGGGAAACGATTACAGTCTTGAAGATTTTTCTGAAGACCAGATCGCGAAAATCATCTCCCATTTGAACCGTTCCGGAACAACCCAGCATGTTCCAACAATCATCACCAGCCCCAGGGAGCGGATTCTCAGGAACCTGGGGATCATCAACCGGGCCATTCAAAACTCAGAAGATATTGCCCATTCCATTTCAGGGATCCATATGGAAGGGCCTTTCATTTCTCCAAACGATGGCCCTCGAGGGGCACACAATGCCGTCTATGTTCGCCCTCCCGATTTGAACGAATTCAAGCAGTGGCAGGAGGCTGCGGAAGGACGAATCATCCTCGTTACCCTTGCCCCGGAATGGGAAGGAGCCCTGGAATTTATACAAGAAATCACTTCAATGGGCGTCATACCAGCAATCGGTCACACCGCTGCTTCGCCAGACCGGATCAAGGCGGCTGTGGAAGCAGGGGCGGTCTTATCCACTCATCTTGGGAACGCAAGTCATCCCATGATCCCTCGTCTCAAAAATTATATTTGGGAACAACTCGCAGAAGACCGTCTCATGGCAGGAATCATTTGCGATGGTTTTCATCTGCCGAAATCGGTGGTTCAAGTCTTTGCCCGTGTTAAGGGTCTTGACCGTTTGATTCTTGTCAGCGATGCAGCCTATCTCGGCGGTCTTACCCCCGGGGTCTATCGGTGGAATGAGATTGAGGTTCAGGTTTTTGAGGACGGACATTTAGGGCTTCCGGGCACAGAGGCCCTCGCGGGTGCGGCTCATTTATTGGACTGGGATATTCCGAGGTTCATGGAGTTTACCGGTCACAGTTTAGGGGAAACCATTTCCCTTTGCTCCCGGAATCCCTGCCGTATCCAGGGCGTTCCTGACCATTACGCAACGTTGGAACCCGGCGCCCCAGCAAATCTTGTCATTTTTGACTACGAGCCCGGAATGCCCCGGCTGAATGTTCACCAAACCATCCGTTGTGGCCAAGAAGTTTACGCCAAACATTAACGATGGTCGAACGCCTCTTTGACTCCATGCTTGGAGTCAGGGTCAAACACACAGAAACCCGAAGGGAAGTGATAGAACCCGTTCGATCACTTCAGGCCTTATCGGGGACGTTAATAAAAAAATATTTAGAAAGGAGAAGAGTATGAAAAAATTATCGCTCATCTTGGCTCTGATTATTTTCACATCCAGTTTTACCTTCGCCGCCGCGAAGGAAGAGAAGATTTCGATCCGGCTGGGTCACATCCGGGATACCAACCATCCGACCCATATGGCGGCTCTCAAGTTTAAAGATATGATGAATCAAAGGTCGGGTGGAAGGATTGAAATTAAGGTCTTCCCAAACAGCCAATTGGGCGGACCGAAGGAAATGTTCGCCCAGATGCAGACAGGAGATCTGGAAATAGTCTACGGTGGGATTAACACCTTCGCCTGGATCAAAGGGGGCGAAGCCTACGAAATCACCGCCATTCCATTTCTCTTCAGAGATTATGCCCACATGAGTAAGGCCCTCCTGTCCGATTTCTTCAAACCCGTCGAGGAAAAAGCGGAAAAGGATACCGGGATCAAAATTATTACCATCAATGGCGATACCGCTCCAAGGGGACTCACCACACGGGACAAACCCATTTACAAGGCGGATGATTTCAAAGGTCTCAAGATCCGAACGGCGGCCAGTCCCACGGTCCTGACCACGATGAAAACCCTGGGGGCTCTGCCTCAACAGGTTGCCTTCTCGGAACTCTACGTGGCCCTGAAAACAGGACTCGTGGATGCCCAGGAGAATGGGGCCATCGTCGTTCAATCCGCGAGCCTTTTCGAAGTTCAGAAATACTATATGAAGACAGACTATATCCGGGACATTGAAACATTCTACATGGCGATGCCTTTCTGGAAGAAGCTCTCGAAAAAGGATCAGGAGCTGATCTTCGATGCCGCTGAGAAATCGGGCAACCACGAAACCGAACTCACTCTAAAGCAACTGGGGACTGTATATGAAACCCTTAAAACCAAGATGACTGTGATTACACCGCCTCAACTGGATCTGGAATCGGTCCGGAAGAAGCTGGAGGGAGCCTTTGACGGTTTTGAGGGAACAAAGTGGCCGGCCGGATTGTTAAAAAAGGTCAGCGCTCTGAAGTAAAATTGTTTTAAAGGGGGAATGATTTCCCCCTTTTTCTCTTTGAGGATGCCAATGATACTCATCCTGTTTGTATTGCTCTTCCTCCTGATCGGACTCGGCTTCAGCATCTGGACGTCTATGGGGATCAGCGGAATGATCTATATTCTGATCCGTGGACAGGTCTCGTTAAAGATTCTCGCCTCAACGGTGGTTAGCGGAGTGGATATTCCCACTTTGGTGGCCATTCCTTTCTTCATGCTTGCGGGAGAATTGATGAACTCTTCCGGGATCACCCGCAAGCTGGCGGATTTTGCTGATTACTTTGTAGGCCGCTTCAGAGGCGGCCTTGCCTATGTCGCCATCGTGGTCAATGTTATCATGGCCGGTGTCTCCGGATCGGCTGTGGCCGATGCCAGTGCGGTTTCTTCGGTGCTTCTCCCTGCCATGAAAGAGAGGGGCTATGATCGGCCTTTTGCCGCATCTATTAATGCGGCCGCAGCTGTCATCGGTCCGATTATTCCCCCGAGCATACCGATGATCTTTATCGGGGTGATCAGCGGATTATCTATCGGAAGGCTTTTTCTCGGCGGAGTGATTCCGGGGTTGATCATGGGCCTTTTCCTGGCCGCGATGGTTGCTTTAACCACCCGAAGGAAGAATTATCCCATGGTTAAAAAACCGCTGGAGTGGAGGATTCTATTAAATCTGATGAAGGACACGACCTTCGCTCTGCTGGCCCCCCTGATCATCATTCTGGGAGTCGTTCTGGGGATCGTCACCCTCGTGGAGGTGGCGGTGCTGGCCAATCTTTACATCCTCCTGATCTCCCTGTTTGTTTACCAGACCATGCGATTTAAGGACATTCCCAAACTGTTTTCCAAAGCCGCCGTTTTCTCAACGTCCATTATGATCATTTTTGCTGTGGTCGGCCTCTATCAATATATTGTCGCCACCGAACAACTTGGAGAAAAGCTGGGTCTGCTGATCGCCGGTATGGACCTGAATCAATTCACCTTCCTGCTTCTGGCCAATGTTTTCTTTCTCTTCATGGGCTGTATTCTGGATGCGGTGCCGGTCATGCTGATCTTTTTCCCTGTCCTCCTCCCTGCGGCGGTAAAGCTTGGCGTCGATCCGACGCATTTCGGGGTCATTGTGGTGATTAATTTGATGATCGGACTGCTCACCCCCCCCATTGGGGCCCTTCTGTTTTTGGAGGCCAAAATTGCCGACCTGGAGTTTGATCAGCTCGTCAGGCACGTGTGGCCGTATACGCTTGCGCTGATCCTCGTGCTGCTTCTCTGCACCTATATTCCCCAATTGGTTCTTTATATCCCGAATCTGATTTTATAGGAAGGGCTGCCAATGAATGTTACGATGATACGAGCAATGAGAGGTCTTGAATGGTTTACAGGCACTCTCTTTCTCATTCTATTTCTTTTGAATATCCTGCGTATCACCTTGAGATATTTTTGGGGTGTGGCCTGGCTATGGGAGGCTGACTTTTCCCGTTTGTTGTTTATCTGGATTGTCTTCATCGGTGCCACAGTACTCTATGCAGGGAAAGGCCATTTGGTGGTAGACTTCTTTTTAACCCGAATGCGATTCAATACCCAGAAACATATGCATTTCATCATCGATCTTGTGACAACAATATTTTTATTGATACTCATTTTCAAAGGGATCGAAGTTACCCGGGTCCGCATGAGGATCCCTTTCGACACTTGGGATTTCCCGATGGGGTATGCTTATATGGCCGTACCCATCTGTGGGGCGATCATGGTTGTGGTCACCCTGGTCCGGGTGATTCGGTTTTTGAGAGGAGAAGGAGATGAGCGCAGAAGCGATCGTATATCGAAATGCCCTTGTTGAGATCATGGATAAAATCCTCGGAGGGATTGAGACGATTCGCAACGCCTCTCGAGTCTTGGCTGAATCCATCGCACGGGAGGAACCTGTTCATGTAATCGGTCCCGGAGGCCATTCCAATATGGCCGCCGAAGAGGTTCTTTGGCGGGCAGGTGGGCTGGCTCCGATCAATGCGATCTTAGATCCAGGAACCAATCTCATCCATGGTGCTAAGCGCTCCAATTTCATTGAACGCACACCAGGGTACGCTGTAAAAGTCCTGGATGCCTACCGGGTTGGACGAAAGCCTGGGGAGGTGATCATTATCGTCAATGCCTACGGGGTAAACTCGATGTGCATTGATACAGTCTTGGAGGCAAAGAAACGAAAGATGATCACGATCGGTATCACCTCTTGTTCCTTTGCAGATGCTCTCCCAAAGGATCATCCTTCGCGCCATCCCTCCGGAAAGAACCTCTATCAAGAGGTGGACCACTTCTTGAATTGCTATCTTCCTTATGGAGATGCGATCGTAGAAATAAAAAATTGCATCCAAAAAACAGGCCCCACGTCCACTTTCTGCAACGTATTTACAATTAACCTGCTCATGATCGAGACGGTAAAGAGATTAGTAGAGATGGGAGTCCAACCTCCCTTATGGATGAGCGCCAATCTACCGGGTGGGGACGAAGCCAATCGCTCTTTGGAAGAGAAATACATTCCGAGGATCAAGCATCTCGGGTAATATAAAAGGTAAAAAGAAATGAGGGGGCATATGAAAGCGGTCGTCAAATATGGAAAAAGTAAAGGCCTTGTTGAGATCCGGGATGTCCCGGAACCAAAAATCAAAGAGGATGAAGTCCTGATCGAGGTGAAGGCGGTCTCTGTCTGTGGAAGCGACCTTCACATCTACCATGACAGTCATCCCTACTGGCCCCCGGTCGTTTTGGGCCATGAATTCTCCGGTGTGATTGCTGATGTAGGTAAAGAGGTAAAAGGCTGGAAGACTGGAGACCGAGTTGTCAGTGAAACCCGTACAGGTTCTTGCGGTGTCTGCTACACCTGTCAGAGTGGATTTCCCCAGGTCTGCGAAAAGAAGAGGCCCTATGGCATTGGAATCGACGGTGCCTATACAAAATATGTGGCAGGCCCTGCTCGGCTTCTCCATCACCTTCCGGATAATGTCTCTTTTGAAGCGGGAGCGGTGATAGAACCTACGGCCATTTGTGTCACTTCGATCCTTGAAAGAAACGAGCTGCAGGCGGGAGAGTCTGTGGTCATTACCGGGCCCGGTCCCATTGGTCTCATCTCTCTTGCCGTGACAAAGGCAGCCGGAGCGAAAATTGTGGGAATCACCGGCACAAGTTCGGATGAAGGGATTAGATTGGAAAAGGCCAGAGAGCTGGGTGCAGATCTTACGATCATTGTCGATAAAGAGGACCCCGTTCAAAAAGTCTTAGAGATGACGAATGGTTTAGGCGTGGATATCCTCATTGAGACATCAGGGAGCGGGAAAGCGATTTCTCAAGCCTTTGAGATGGTAAGAAGATTGGGAAGAGTTTGTGCCATAGGAATTTCAGGTAAAGAAGAAGTCCCCATCCCTTACGATCGTGGAATCTTCAAGGCCCTCCGTTACGATTTCTGTTTCTCAAGCAGTTGGACAGCCTGGGAGAGAACGATCGGTCTCATCTCAAAAGGTGTTTTGCCGATTGAAAAGATCATTACCCATAAGCTTCCACTCGAAAAATGGGAGGAGGCGTTCCGTTTATTGGAAAACCTTCAGGCCGCCAAGGTGATCTTGGTCCCGTAGAAGAGAGG
>DYHU01000230.1 GCA_020724025.1 Syntrophorhabdus sp.
AACAGGCAGAATTTGTTCGGACATTTTTCAATCGTACAAAAGATATGAACAAAGAGTTAGCAATCTGGAGTTTCATGTATGATCAGAACACCATTGAGCCTTTCAAGAGTATGGGTCTACGGCGCAGGGACGGCACTGCCAAACCGGCATGGGATGAATGGATTGTTGCAAAGTGATAGAAAGGCGAAGCACTGTCAGTCGAAAGGAGTAAGGCGAATGATTGCAGCAAAACACTTCGTCTGGATTCTCATGGTATTGAGTTGTATGGAACCAGCAACTATTTTTTCTCAGTTGGGATCAACACCCTGGCCAATGTTTCGACACGATTCTCGGCACACGGGAAGGAGTCCCTCTATCGGTGCTCAGACTCCTCAAGTCAGGTGGATGATTGATGTCTACACAGGTTATCGCGATCGCTTTAACTGTTCACCTGCAATCGATTCCGATGGAACTATCTACATCGGCACATGGGGAAAGTTCTTCTCTAAATACCAAGGGGTTCTTTATGCCTTTACTCCAGAGGGAACAATCAGATGGCAGTTCGATCCCGGTCCGCCTGAGGTCGGCTGGGGAACAATTGAATCAACACCAGCGATTGGTGCCAACGGCAGGATTTATTTCGGGAGAGGAGATTACAAATTCTACGCCGTGTCTGCTGATAGCGGCAGGAAGAAATGGGAATTTGCTACTTTCCCCACCAATCCGATACGAATACCGGAGAAAGGGGGACAGGTTTTTTCCTCACCGGTTCTTGCTTCTGACGGTATAGTTTATTTTGCAACGTATAGGAACACTCCGGAAGGAACCAATGCCCTTTTCGCCATCAAGGATGCTGGGGACAGCGCTGTTTTCAAATGGCGATTTCCGGCTCAGGGTTCATTGGACAGTGTTTCTCTTTCCAGTCCCGCTCAGGGTCTTGACGGTAAGATCTACTTTGGAACCCGAGGCGGTAGTTTTTACTGTTTGGAAGACGCAGGTGATAGTGCGCGGGTGCTGTGGGTGTATCGTCCACAATTGTTAAATTGGTTTGACTCCTCTCCCGCAATTGGTTCTGATGGTACCGTTCACGTTGGCTCTACGGAGATTGATGGAGCAAAAAACCGAGGAAGATTCCACGCTCTCAATGCTCAAACTGGAGATACACTCTGGACATACACCGCTGATGAGCCACTCGTTTATGCCAGTCCGGCTGTTGATGACAGTACTGTGTATTTTGCTACAGGTGAGTTTTTCTTTACCACAAACTTTACCGGACGCGGAAGACTTTATGCAATGGATTCCAAACGGGGGAAACTTCGATGGATCTTTGATGCCCAGATGCCAATCAGTTCCTCCCCCTCGATTGGGGCTGATGGCACAATTTATTTTGGCGCTGGCATCGTTGCATTTATCTTCGGCACTGAAGACAGAGGCAATATGCCGAACGGTAAAGTCTTTGCATTGCACCCGCAGAACGGTCAGATAAAGTGGGCATATACTACCAAGTACTTCATTCCTCACAGTTCACCCGCTATTGGAAAGGACGGCACGATATACATCGGCGACGCCGGTGCAAAACTGTATGCGATAGGTGGTCCGACTGTCAATGTGGAGACACCGAATATTCGTGTTACTGCATACATGCTTTCCCAAAATTATCCCAACCCCTTCAACCCAATAACCAACATCAGATTTCGGATTATGGATCGACGATTTGTTTCATTGAAAATTTGTGACCTGCTTGGAAGGGAAGTCGCAACCCTAATCAATCAAGAAATGAATCCCGGTAGCTATGTTGCACAATGGAATGCTTCAGGACTGGCAAGCGCGGTCTACCTATACCGTCTTCAAGCTGGCAACTTTGTTGATACAAAGAAACTCATCCTAATGAGGTGACGGGCAACTGCAACTAACACTTTATAAAAGGTCAGAGTCCCCGCTAGACAACAGCGGGATTTCGCGGCGAAACGCTCAACAAGAGAAAAGAATTCCTCGGTCATCGTTGCAGAGGCAACGATGTGAGCTTTGTTCTTTTGCGCCAGAGGTGCATCAGCCTCTGGTTGAGATGACATCGGTCGATAGGTTGCAGTAGCCGCTCGACAGAGTCCGTCAGACTCTGTCGGAGTCTGACGACCGAGAGAACATCCTTGAGCGTGGGCTCTCGATCGCCACAGGCGTTCGGACCGGTCCCAAATCCCAAGGGGATGGCTTCACCACACTTTACGGGGCTTTGGTCTCAGCACAGTTCGCCAGCACGTCCCAGATGTTTCATCGGCCTGCCTTCCTCGTTCAGGCGGGTGACGCGCGCGTATCCTGGCGCATCCGCCTTTGGCTGAGAATGTTGTGAACTCTTGTTGTCGAGTGAGAACGTAGTAGGTAATCTTCGCCAGTTCTTTGGCAACGACTGTACAAGCAATGGCTTTGGTAGCTCGGCGCTCCAGCCGAGTAGCGAACTGTTTAATTTAGGGGTAGAACATCATCGCCTTAATGGCTGCTTCTGTGAATGCATACTTTAGGTAGTGGTTGCCATCCTTCGACCCAGAGCGATGACTGTGCTTTCCTCCTGAGTATAACACGGGTCCTCCTGTGAGTCTGTGAGTGATGGTATAAGTTGGTTAGGCAACCTATCATACTCATTTCTCCTGACTCATGGGAGACCTTTTAGAAATGTCACGCCGCACCACGGCGCTCCCTTTGTTGATAAGTGGTTCGACAAGCTCGCCACAAGAATTATTGTGCCCGACCGACCGAACGATTCAATGCCCATTATCGGTCGCTCAATAGCACGGCTTCAGAGAAAATTAGTCGTTCACAGCTCGGCGTGCCACTGCGTAAGGCTGCACATTGACCAATGATTCCGATGAACCAAACCGAATGGTGGCGAGAATTCTTCTCGGGACTCACAGTCGAGATGTGGCGTATGGCGGTGAGTCCAGAGCACACAAGGAAGGAAGCCAATTTCATCCAGAACGCTCTCCAGGTGGCGCCACCTGCTACATTACTCGATGTCCCTTGCGGTAACGGCCGTCTCTCAATCGAGCTTGCATCTCGTGGATTTGCTCTGACAGGCGTGGACATGCCTTTCTTAAGAGAAGGTCAAACCGTGAGTACGGGAAATGGACTCAAGATTAATTGGGAACTTCGAGAAATGCGAGATCTCCCCTGGCAATCTCATTTTGGTGGCGCATTCTGTTTCGGCAACAGTTTTGGCTACTTGGACGATATGGGGAATTCCGAATTTCTTAAAACAATCCATCGTGTCTTAACATCTGGCAGTCGGTTCGTTCTCGATGCGAGTAGTGTTGCGGAAAATGTACTTCCAAGAATCCAAGAGCACACCGGGATGACCGTTGGTGATATCCTGTTCATCGAAGACAACCGATACGACCACCATTCAGGTCGTCTTGAAACTGAATACACATTTGTTCGTGGCAATCAGACCGAGAAGAAATATGGTTCACACAGAATCTACACGTATCGAGAATTGGAAACACTTCTTTCAGAAGCGGGGTTCAAGCAATCTCAAGCGTATGGATCCGTCGACGGAACGCCATTCAAGTTCGGGTCGGAAGGTCTCTTTTTTGTCACCAGCAAGGACTAATGCAGTGCAGCCGCCTTCGCATAACAGCAGCAACAACGACGCTCACTTTATTGAAAAGGATTATTGGGTTCGCTCCATTGCTTTTGCCGCGATTTGGTTTGCGGCTCCAGCCGCAAGAAATTGGTTTGTTGATAGCGGCTTCCGCCGCATCGTTTTCGAGCGGCAAAACAAACGGCGTTGTTGCTGCAAACGTTAGCCGCAATGCCCAAACAACATTACTCACAATCCAAAGAAAGGAGAGTCTTTATGCAGACTCCAAGGTTCTTCCTCGCAGGATTTCTCTGTACCTGCTTCTGTTTGTTTCTTGCTTCATCAATCAACGCACAGCAATTAGAACTTGCTTCTGCGCCAGCTCTTCCGCAGCAACAGATGGTGAGTCAGAAGAAGCTCACCAGCCACTCTCTCAATTCTGATTCAACAAATGCGAGAAGACAACCTCTCGTCGAGAAATTCAGAGACTCCCTCATTCCGCAAAACATCATCTACGAGTCAGCCGATGGGTTAGCCCGACACTACAGGATAAACGAAACGACTGTCCTTGTGCTAATTACCGCATCTGCAAGCGGAAGGGTTTACAAATCAGGCCCGACTGCTACACCTACAAAGCTCTCTGGGTTGCTCAGAATTCAAAATCAAAGCACCACTGGTTGCACTTACGGCTACCGTGGGTGGACCAAGTACAATATATCCTCGATAAACGACGCATCCACAATCGATGATGTCGATCAATATGTCTACTGTACAGCGTTAGTTGAAGGTACATTCGACTTCCTTAACTACGATATTTACCGCCTCGACAGCGATCCAGAACCTGCGTCTGCCACTTCTTTATGGAACGATATTGCTGACGGTGCACTATACGAAGACGACGAATGGGTGTCCGATCCGCCTGACTGGGAATGGTCAGATCTAAATAGTCCAGCTGATGCTGACCTCCAGAGTGCGCTCGTAGTTGATTGGTTCGGTCTCGGTTATATGGTTGACTGTGCCGAAAACGATCCGACCTACTACGCTGAATTTCAAGGCTACGATGCTACCCCCTCAGTCCGTCCATATCTCGCTATCAAATACACCCCCAATGCACCCCCGCCCCCAGTACACATTTCGCCTTCAGGTGGGAATTTGCAATCACCAGTAACCTTCCATGGCACCGTTCATTAGGCGCCAACTCTTACCGTCTCCAAGTAGCCCGTGACAACGGTTTTACAGATCTTGCCTACAACCAAGGGGGTATTACAGACACTTCCCGTCAGGTATCTCTTTCACCTCGCACATATTACTGGCACGTAAATGCAACCAACTCAACTGGTACGAGTGATTATTCGGCTTACTGGACTATTGACGTTATAACGTTTGTTGAAGAGATCACGGGGATTCTCCCTCAATCTTATTCGCTTTCACAAAACTATCCCAACCCCTTCAACCCGAAGTCCACAATCGAATTCTCTCTACCCAAGCAATCTCAAACAAGATTGATTGTGTATGATGTCCTCGGTCGTGAAATAAAAAGGCTTGTGGATGAACAATTGAATATGGGCGTTTTCAAAACGCTGTGGGACGGCACTCATTCAGCAAGCGGCTTATACTACTATCGCCTAATCGCCATCCCAACAGATGGAGGACAACCATTTGTCGAGACACATAAAATGATTTTGGCAAAATGATCATACAAAAGCCCATCAGTGAAAGGTTTTGGGCACTGCGGCTAACAAGCGTAAGCACGGCGCTCCCTTTGTTGATATGGCTCAGTTAAAGCGCGGGGAAGAATCAGTTGTGGTCGCTCCATTGTTTTTGCCGCGTGTTGGTATGTGCGCTCCGCCGCGAGAAGAATGAGTCAGTTGATAGCGGCGGTTGGCTCATCGTTTTTGAGTTCGCAACAGCACTGCGGTGTTTTGCTAAACGTTAGCTGCCATTTTTGGGATTGCTCCCAGAAGGGATAATATATGTTCCTAACAATCTTTTTAGCTCTTATTGTGATAATTGCATTGCTTTTAATTTTACTATTAAAACAACCCCAAAATATTTATCATTCAAACAAACAAAAAATGGATCATTTTGAACCATACGCTCTATCCATCAATTCACCCCTAAAATCTATCTCCTTTGAGGAAGCAGCAACTCTTGCACCTTTACTTGAAAACATGAAACAAGTTGCGGAAAATAATGCAACAGAAATTATAAACAAACAATTGGGGTTTGATGCCATAAATGTTGGCTCTAATTCCATCACATATGCTAAACAAATTGGTGAATATATTGTAACATTTTCAAAGGAAGTCCAATCAATGTTAGAAGCCAATAAATTATCCCTTATGAGGGATACAAACGGACGTTATATACCTAAATTGATCGGCAAGGATGGAAAAATCATTGAAAATGCAAGAATACTAAACAAATCTCAGAAGTTACTTTCAACGGTGTCAAAACTTAGTTCAGTTGTTGTAAGTGCAGCTCACATAATATCCGGCGCCGATAACGCAAAAAAGTTAAAAGAAATATGAGTTCTCTCTAAAAAGTCCACTTTTTAGTGTGTGGGCATAAATAGAACAA
>DYHU01000231.1:0-3945 GCA_020724025.1 Syntrophorhabdus sp.
TCATCGTATGACTCTTTCATTCACAACACCTCGCCGGTTTTCATCGGCGCTTTCGAACGTTGGTTCAAATGCAACCTATCCAATATTCACTGCTATCTCGTTTATCTGGTATTTCTGGTTTATCTGGCTTGCTCGAATCTGGATATATCTTCTAATAATTCTTCAGAAACATAGAAACCTTTCTCTCTGAGCTCTCTGACTTTTTCTTGAGCATTCGCTATTAGTCCTAACCTCTCTGCCTTCAGTAAAACACCAATAGTACCAGTTAATTTCAATCCCATATTTTCCGCGACTTTGCGTGCTTTTGAATCATCGATAATTACTTTTAAGCCTGTCTGGCTAGCCAATGCGATAACATCGGCTTCGCCTTTCCCTAAATTCAAATCTGTTATGAGAAGTTTCAGGAGGTTACTCTCAACCTTTTTTATCGAAAGGCAGGGAAGGGATAGATTTCCAAATTCTTTGATAACCGACTCCGGTATGACAACTTCTTTGTAAATTTTACAAAGAATCTGTAAAAGATTGATCCTCTCCAAGGCAATCAGTGAAGAGGTATCAGCAATGATTGGCTCAGGCATGTTGGAGTTCTTTTTCAAGGTCAAGCTTTGAATACTTTATAGGTGGAATACCTTTGTGGAAAAGAATCTCAACGAAGGCTTTCTCCGAATAACCTGCTATTTCAGCAGCCTTTCCAAGAGAGACAATACCCTCCTCAAGAAGCTTTATCCCAAGAAACAATTTTATTTCATCTTCTTTTATATTCATTTCTGGAAGATTAACGGATATTCCCATGGAATTACCTCCTTCCCTAAATTCCAGCTTATTATACCATCTTCTCTATTTAATTTCGAGTTCAGCTTTGGTTTATCTGGGTGATCTGGTCTTTCTGGTTTATCTGGTCTGTCTGGTCTATTTAGTTTATTTAGTTTCTCTGGTTTCTGTTTGGCTTATAACGTATCGAGTCAACGGGTTAACGACCGTAGTCGTCAGAGAAGCGTTCAATGTCGTCCTCTTCCAGGTATTCACCATTTTGGACTTCGATCATCTCCACGGGAATCCGGCCAGCGTTCTCCAGCCGATGAAGGGTCGATTTGGGGACATAGGCCGATTCGTTCTCGTGGATGAAGACCTCCTTATCTCCTATTGAAACCTTTGCCGTTCCCTTAACCACGATCCAGTGCTCGGAGCGGTGGGCATGCGTCTGGAGGCTCAGTTTCTCTCCCGGATGAACCACGACCCGCTTGATTTTATACCTCGGACCCTGTTCGAGAATGGTGTAACTCCCCCAGGGACGGTAGGTGGTGACGTGCTCGGAGGCCTCTTTTCTGCCACCCTCCTTCAGTCGGCTCACAATCTCCCTGACCTTCCATGCCTCCCCTTTCTTCGCAATTAAAACCGCATCGTCCGTTTCAACGATGAGACAGTCATTCAGGCCAATGGTCGAGAGGAGCCTTTTGTTGCCGAAGATGAGGCAGTTTTTCGTATCGAGGGCCATGACGTTGCCGACCACTGCATTCCCATCTTCATCTTTCGAGAGGAGGTCGTCAAGGGAATCCCAGGAACCAATATCGTTCCAGTAGAGGTCCAGGGGAAGCATGGCGACCCGGTCCGATTTTTCCATGACGGCATAGTCGATGGAGATTTCGGGCATCCGGGCAAATTGATAGGCCATCTCATCGAAACTCAACTCGAGCATCTTACGGACCGGCGGAGTGTATTTCTCGAATTCCTCTAATAGGGTCGCTATGCTGAAGGCAAACATCCCCGAGTTCCAGTAGTAATTGCCCTCTTTGAGGTATTGTCTCGCAGTCACCTCATCGGGTTTTTCTACAAATTTTTCCACTGAAAAATAGTCCTTCTCAGGAATTTCAGTCTGCTTACTGCCTACTGATAACTGCTTACTTGTCTTGATGTATCCATATCCTGTCTCGGGCCGGTCCGGTTTGATCCCGAAGGTGACGAGATGACCCTTTTTCGCAATCCCTTCTGCTAACCTTACGTATTCCAAAAATCGGTCGACCGGCCGGATCACGTGGTCGGAAGGAAAGACGAAGAGGATCTCTTCGTCTTTACACCCCAATCTCTCCATGCAATATTTCAACCCCAGGGCGATGGCAGGGGCCGTGTTACGGCTTTCAGGCTCCAGGATGACATGCTCTATCTCTTTTAGATCGGACCGGATGTAGAACCTGTATTCCTTGTTCGTGATCACCACGATGTCATCTAAAGAGAGCACCCCAAGAAGCCTTTCCACGGTCTGCCGCAGAAGGGACTTATCTCCGTCAAGCTTTAGAAACTGCTTGGGATAGTTCTTTCTGCTCAGAGGCCAAAGCCTTGTGCCAGATCCTCCTGCAAGTACAAGGGCTTTCATTTTCGTTTATCTGTGTTTGGATTGATTTGTATCGTTAAGGTGTTTCTAATCACTGTCAGGGAGAGGCTCTGGGGTCAGACTTGAATATTGATAATTCTGGTCTTCTGGTCTTTCTGGTCTTTTTGGTCCCAGTGAAATAGGCTTCGCATTTCACGGGATAAATTTATCTGGTTTATTTGGTCTATCTGGTCTGTTTGGTTTTTTGGGTTCGTATGGTTATTAGGTGATTAAGTAATTGGTCATTAAAAAGCTGAAAGTTCAAATCGAATTTGGTAGCTGAGTCATTGAGAAGGGGACAATAAGGTCGTTGAGTTTAAATCTATGAATCATTGGGTTTGAATGATGTTTTTCTTCTGAAGATACGGCGGATAAGAAACAAAACGAAAGCAATGCCAATCAGGTCGAGGAGGACGTCGGTGACGGAAGCATCCCGGCCCGGGACATAGACCTGGTGGATTTCGTCGGCAATGGCGACTACCAGAGCGATGAGACCCACAATCAACAAGCGAGTCATCAGGTGATTAGGCCATTGAGTCATTGGGTGGTTGCGTAAATGGGCTGATGCGGAGGTCCGCTGAACATTAAGATCGTTTGGATGGTTAGGAACGTTTGGAACATAACCCTTAAATTTAAAGGGAATGAGAGAGAAGACGAGGAGAACCGTCAGGACCCCGTAGAGGGGGATATGGAGAAGGCTGTAAGGGTTGAGGGGCGCCAACTTAGAGGCAAGGGTGGAACCAGAAAAAAGAAAGATGCCGGAAATATAGGCAAGGGAAAGGAATACAAAAACAGGCTTCCGCCATCCCGAATTTTGGGTTGATCCGGCCGAGGTTTTTCTATTTAGTTGTGCCAGAGATCTGGGCTGCAAATGAATAGTTATAAATTTGGAGTTTGGAGTTCGGAGTTAGAAACCATAAATCCCTAACTTTCGACCTTCCTTTTCAACCTTTTAGTTTTAACCTCTTTTAACCTCTATCTCACCTTTAGCCCCTCGCCTGGATCAGGCGACTTTTTTGATCTGCCACCTTGATATCTGAACCGGGACATCGGCACCGATCAGGCTTAGAAGGACCCGGACCCGTCCCTGGTCCGACATCCTTTTATCAAACACCCCCATTAAGCCCTTAAAGGGACCGGATGTGAACTGGACCAGGGTCCCCTCTTCCAAATGATCTTTCAGGGAGACCAGGTTGTTTTCTCCCATCCGGCTCTTAATGGTTTCTATTACTTTCCCAGAGACAGGGATTGGTCCGTCTCCTGAACCCAAAATCTTGCTCACCCCTCTTGTCCACTTCACCTTATAGTAGTGGACATCCATATCAAGCTTTGCAAAAAGATAGTTGGGGAAGAGCGGTTTGATCCTTGGAACCATCTTTCCATTGGAGTATTGAAAGGCTTCGTAGAGTGGGAAAAAGACTTCTATCTCCTGGTTGGAGAGATTGGTCTCGACACGGCGCTCATGTCCGGGTTTGGTTTGAACTACGAACCACTGTCGCGAAGCGGTCTCGTCTTTCTGGTTTATCTGGTTCATCTGGTTCATCTATCTCCCTTATATATGCCAACTTTTTTAGTAG
>DYHU01000231.1:4045-6063 GCA_020724025.1 Syntrophorhabdus sp.
CCCATTCTGAGAACGATGGCCCACAGGAATGTGTAAAGAAAGGCGTTGGCGGGGATCTGGATGTTTCGCTCCACAAGGCTGTGAAACATCAGCGCCAGGATCCCTACCATGCCGCCCAGCCCGATATATCGCTGGGGCTCCCTGTGGGACAGGGATCGAATTTGAGAGAAGGCTTTATACAAGAGATAAAGAAAGAGGAAGCCGAGCAGTCCGATCCCCAGAAGCCCGACCTCAGAAGCCAATTGTAGAAAATCATTTTCCGCATGGGTCACCAGACCCCGGATATGGAAGGAGCGGTACATGGGAAATACCTCGCTAAAGGTGCCAAGGCCAGACCCAAAGAGGGGATAGTCCCTGATGATCCAGAAGGTGTTCAACCAAAAGACCCATCTCTCTCTGAAACTCTCAGAGGTGGTAAAGAAACGGCTGATCACGGCGTCGAGTCCAATCCACGCCGCCCAGAGCAATCCAAGCCCCAAGATCAGGATCGATAGTCTGGATAATCTCTGTTTTCCCTGAGGATTTCTGAAGAAGAGACTGATCAGGCTGAAGGAGAGCAGGAGGCTCAAAATCCCCATTCGCGATGCCGAGAAGAGGAGGGCCAGAATCATGATGATAATACCAAAGGCGATGGACATGGCCTTTCCGTCGAGGGAAGAGAGGCGATGGCGACAGCCCATTGAAAGCCCCATCTGATGAGCCTCCCTTGAAAAAAGGTAACCCAGGGTCAAGGGGATGACCATCAGGAGGTAGCCGGCAAAGGCATTGCGGTTGATAAATGTTCCCGTCACTGAAGAGATCAGATGGTCCATCCTTAAATGGAGGATGTGCCGATGGCCGCTGAAAAACTCATACATTCCGTAAAGGGATTCCCCGATGCCGACCAGCATGATCGCTACAATCAGTTGATCTCTGGTGCGGTTGTCTTGTCTGAAAGGTTTCCAAAAGAGAAGAAAGATGAAGTATCCGGCGAGGGTCAACCATTTGAAGAATTCGATTTTCGTAAGAAAGGGAACGAAACTGAGTGAAGTCCTTAGTAATGGGTCACTGGTCATGAGTAATTGATGGCGCAGTTCGTAGGATTTGGGGGAGATAATTTTTATAATGCCTGATGGAAGGGGAACCATCTGGAAGAGAAGGAGGAGGAGGAAGAGGGAGAGAAGAATAATGGGAAATGCGGAATGTGGATTGCGGATTGCGGATTGAAAACCGGAGACGGACCGCTGAATGGCCCAGAGGATGATGATCAGGAGGATGCCGAGTTCCATGATTGAAAAGGCCCAGTACTCGATGGAGCCAAAGGCGAGGGGAGTGAAGAGGAAGAGCAAGATGAGGATGAGTTTTGTGAGATGGGTAAACATGGCATCACCGTAATGACTTAATGACCGTATTCGATTCCATCTTTCAGCTTAGACTGTTAAATCGGTTTTGGCTCCGGAACTTTGGGTCGTTTTCCTTCCAGAATGGCCTGCGGGTATTCGGTCACCATCTTTTTGGCTTCCTCCTTCCCGATGATCCTTGTCGCAGATTTTACTGCCGCCGAAAGGATAGGCGGCCTTCCGTTGACCGAATGGGCATCGGAAGCAATGAAATGGATGAGCCTGCACCGGATCAGTCTTTCGGCTGTCCTTCTCAACTCTTTCCCGAATTCTCCGGTCAAACTCATTGCGGTGATCTGACCGAGACATCCCCTCCGAATCATCTCATAGTACCGTTGAGGTCTCTGAGCAATTTCCAGGTTTCTCTCGGGATGGGTAATAATCGGGACGATCCCTTTCCCCAACAGTTGAAATAGAATCTCCTCTGCACGATAAGGGATCCCCTGAAAGGGGAACTCGATGAAGATGAACTTTCCTCCATCTCCTACGGTGGCCACCTTTCCTTGATCGAGCTCCTTGAGGATCGCTTCGGAGAAGTGGACGTCTGCGCCGGGAAGAATTCTTAATGCGGATTGCGGATTGCGGATTGCGGATTGTAGAGGGTAAGAATTTCTGTGTTTAGAATCCTTAACTCCGAAC
>DYHU01000232.1:0-2471 GCA_020724025.1 Syntrophorhabdus sp.
CCAGAGGATATAACAAAGGATTATCGAATGTCAAGATAAACTTAACGTAGTAGTATTAATAGCAATGTAAGTCGCACTGATTGGATCGGGTTTATGGACGCGTTGGGTTGGACGGAAACAATAGACGGCAATTATTGTGGTCTTGGTGGATATAACAACGCATACGCTGGTATATACCAAATTGGTAAAGATCAACTTAGCTATATGAATTTTTATAATGGGATTGGCAAACAACTTCTTGGCGTCACTTCCAGAAACGATCTCGCAAATAATCCTATAGCTCAGGAACTGGCTGGCCTAATGGAGTTTTGCGGAATTCCTGATATTGGAACAAGCTTTGATAGTAAATATTTAGCAACAAAGAAAGCATTTTCTAAATTTGATCGACTGCTCGGTAAAACTTTCACGATACAATATGAAAATACCAGTAACGAGAAGACTATCGGGGTCAGGCCGCAACATTCAACAAGGGGATAAATGATAGGGAGGGATAGGGAGTGTCGAGGCCGCTGAGGATTGAGTATCCGGGAGCCTTTTATCATGTGACTTCCCGTGGAAATGAAAGAAGGACGGTATTCCAAAGCAACCGTGATAGAGAAAAATATCTATCCTATCTTGAATTGGCCCATGAGCGATATGGGGCCGTTATTCATACGTACTGTTTGATGGGAAATCACTATCAGCTATTGTTGGAGACCCCAAGGGGGAATCTTTCAAAGGTTCTTCATTATATTAATGGGGCGTACACAACCTACTTCAATATCAAAAGGAGTCGATCGGGGCATCTTTTTCAGGGGCGGTTTAAAGGGATACTCGTCGATAAAGATGAATACTGTAAGGAGCTATCTCGGTATATTCACCTCAACCCAGTGAGAGCGGGCATGGTGAAGGTTCCTTTGGAATATCCATGGTCAAGCTACCGGTACTTTGTGGGGAGAGACAAGAAACCAAAATGGTTAACGACAGAATTTGTCCTTGGAGACTTTGGGGGTGAGGGAGGGAGAGGGTTTAAAAAATACAGGGAATATGTGGAGTGAAGGGAAAACAAGGAACTCGATAATCCTCTCAAGAAAGTGATTGCCTCGACATTTTTAGGTGGCAAAGAATTCATCGAAAGAATCAAGCTGGAATATCTGGAAGGGAAGGAAATAGAAAGGCGTGACCTTCCGGCGGTAAAGAAGATTTTAGTAGGGCCATCTCTGGAGTTAATAGAGAGAGCTGTGATCAAGATAGTTGGGAGAGGCCATCCACTTTTTAGGAAAATCTGCATATATCTGAGCTATCAGCACAGTGGGTTGAATCTTCGGGAGATTGGGGAATATTTTGGGATGCAGAGGAGTGCGATCAGCCAATTGAGCAGGAGATTTGGGGAAGCGGTAAAGGGGAATCAGGAATTGAGGAAAGTTATTAGTAACATAGAGAAGGAGAGCTTGTTGAATGTTGCGGCCTGACCCCTCTGCTTTCCAATTATATTAACTACTTTGGCGAAAACTTCTTATAACGCCAGAGGCCAGTGGATTTTGAAAATCTTAGGAGGGAGCGGCATGAAGAAGAATGGCGAACAAAAAATGACAAAAAGATATTGTTCATATCCTCTAAAATTTCTGATGGCTGCAGTGCTATTTTTTATTTGCTTTAATGCTTACGCGCAGGAATCCATGAAATTTGATAACGAGGCAAGAAAACTCGAGTTCATCCGGCAGATGTTGGCAAAAGAAAAGTATCTCCGTCTTTCAGAATACAGCGCGCCTCATTGCAAACAAATGATGAAAGATCTTTTGGCAAATAAAAATTTCAGGGCAATTGAACCGGACGTGCGTGCTGATTCAGTGGATGATCCGCGTATGGCCAAATGGAGACAATGTGAGCACAAAGACTACCATGACTATAACGTTGACGTGCAAGAATTCTTTGACTGGTTAGATAAATTAGGCGCTCCACCCTACCGCTATTACAAGATTGAATTGGATGACAACAAGGCAAATGGGCCGGAAGACATGATCTATTATAATCAGCCGACTGATCGGAATAAACAAGGCACCACTGGCTACACTTGGGTAGATTTGAATAATTGTGAGAGAAAAGATGGTTTTCCTGCAACAGGCTCGATGACCAAAACTTCCGATAAACCCAATGCCGTTTATTTAAACACCCTTGTATATTATAAAGGTAAGCTCTGGGCGGTAGATTTTGTTGATGGTTTTGGTTTTTCGCTTATGAGATGGATTGATCGCGAGCGAATGGAAACATGTCAATGGTCGCTTTATAAACCCGAATAAATTTTTACCTAATGGAGTGCTAGTAAAAAAAGTTTACCGACTTAAACATGAGGAGGGAAATATGATTACCCCACATACAATAGGTAATATGGATCAAGTTGTTAAAAAAGTAATTTTTAACTCTGAAGGGATTGAACCAGAACCGACTAATGTCGGTGATGATACGGTGACTTATGGCTATGGTTATACCTT
>DYHU01000232.1:2571-6055 GCA_020724025.1 Syntrophorhabdus sp.
AAGTTTTGGGGGCAACAAACGGCAATGCCTTACTAAGCGGCTTGCAGAATTCCAAAGAAATGGTCACTCTGCTTGATATGGCCTATAATGGCGGTGCCGGTCTAGTGGGTGAGAAATTAATAAATGCTATGTGGGAAGGAAATCGTGCCGAAGCATGGTTTGAGATCAGATACAACTCCAACAATGGAAGAGATTTAAGCATGCGCCCAGGTCTTGCCAAGCGACGTTATCTTGAATCACAAATGGTTGGGCTTTATGACAATCCAGCCTCTGTGGGTCTGACAGAGGCACAACAGATTTATAAAATGTTGCAAGAGCATCGAGGAGAAATTGTTTATTATGAAAAGAACTATGGTGTGCCCGTTGACGGTACAAGTCCACTACAGGGTAATCGCATTGCCGCTGCAATAGGCGACTTTAGTGGTCTATTGTCATACGTGCAATCCGGCACCATTCTGACGATAGAGCAATCTCTCGAGCCCGCCAAGGCTGCTCTTTTTAACTATATAAATGGACGCGAAGATCTGCCTGGTCTTTTAAAAAGTAAACTGACGGAAAATAATGTCGCTTCCACAAACATCTACCTAAACCCGCACAAACCCACTGATACAAATCAAACTTCTGTTCTTGATTCCTTCTTTTATCAAACCGGACTATACATAAATGGCGCCAACGATTTGATGATCGGTATGGACCAATCAGATTTTATGTTTGGGCGTAAAGGTAATGATGTTTTGATCGGTGAAGGTGGCAGTGATTGTTTATGGGGTGATGAAGGCAATGATGTACTCTATGGTGGCGAAGGCGATGACGTTTTGTCCGGTGGTAAAGGGAATGACATAATGTATGGCGGTGCGGACAACGACACCTATCTCATTGAGCCCGGTGAAGGGAATGACACAATAGAAGACAAGCAAGGCAAAAACAAAGTAATACTCTGCGGCGAAGAGATTAATTTCTTTTATGAGGACGGTGACGGATATATCAGTATTAGTGGTGATTTAACTGCTTCTATAGTTGACGGGCACTTTGATGTAACTGATGTTGATACCGGCACAACCGTTAGACTCAATGAAAACTTCCAGTGGGGGGATTTTGGCACCGCTCTGATTGACCTGCCTGATGATATTTCTGCACTTCCAGACCCCGAGATATCAAATACGATTGTTGGTGATTTGACGCCCGTGGATATGGATCCGGGGCAGGAGGGAGTTCAATATGGTTATGACCAATGGGGGAATGTGATTGTCGATCCGGACGCCCCATCACCAGGCAGAGGCGATGTCCTTTACGATACGACCGGCAGTGATAAGATCGAGGGCAAGTACGGCAACGACAGCATTATTGTAACGCATGGCAATGGGGATTGGGTGCTAGGCGGAGATGGCAATGATTCCATATACATACAGGCGAGCGGTAACAACCTGGTGGAGGGTGGCGACGGTGACGATGGGATATATTATTACCGTGGTGGTGACGATCAGATTAAAGGCGGTGAAGGTAATGATATTATTGCACACCAAAGTGTTTACCAAGGTCAACTATCCAATTCTATCATTGAGGGCGGCCCGGGAAGTGATATCATTCTGGGGCACTATAAAATAAGTAATCAAATATTTGGTGACAGCCGCGGAGATGGGGATACGGCGACCGTTATGGCGACGCATATTGCCGCAGGGGAAGTAGCTCCGGATTCCGGTGAGCGCGGCGATTTTCTTTCTGATTATTATTTATATGGTAGTGGACAACAATCCTCCACTGGTTATATTTACGGATCTAACGGCAGGGATATTCTGATTAATAATGTAGGCAAAGGTTTGATCGTTGGAGGTGGAGGGGATGACCTAATTCTTGGCGACTTCGATGGACTAATATGGGTATATCCGGGAGATCAATATACATGGTCGTACACGATCGAAGGTGGGGCGGATAACACCTATACAGCAGTTATTTCCGGGATATCAATTTCGGACAGCACCGCTCTGGGCGCCGGTGACGATGACGTAATTTATGCGGGTACGGGAAGTGATTATGTTGACGCTGGTGGTGGCGATGACGAGGTATACGGAGGAACCGGCAACGATAAGATCTTCGGAATGGAAGGAAATGACTTTATTGAAGGCGGTGAGGGTGACGATATACTCGTTGGAGATAATGGTCTGCACCTTTCACTTGAATTAAATGGAAATGATTATATCGATGGCGGAGCGGGAAACGATTCAATCCAGGGTGATGGTGGAAACGATGAGATCTTTGGAGGGACTGGCGATGATACGATTACTGGTGGCGAAGGCGACGATTATCTGGATGGTGAAGCCGGATTAAACACGCTTTACGGTGGTGCCGGCAATGACGTTATCTTTGGCGGAGGCGGCAACGATCAACTGCACGGAGACGCCCCTGATGTTCCACTGAGCGATCAGGGCGATGACTATATAGAGGGTGGCACCGGTGATGATTTGATCCAGGGCTACGGCGGCAATGATTACATCGACGCAGGAGACGGGACAAACGTCATCGTTGCCGGGGACGGCAATGATGTCATCTATACCGGAGCGGGCAATGATCAAATCTGGGCCGGCGCGGGTGCGGATACAATATATGGCGGTGCTGGGAACGATGAAATATACGCAGATGACGGGAACGAATTCGATGGGGCTGATTTTGCCGATGGCGAGGCGGGTGATGACACAATCATTGGTGCAGGTGGAGATGATACGCTGTATGGCGGGGATGGCAATGATTTTGTTCAAGGCGACGTTGGCGTTTCTACTGGCAATGATTATTTGGACGGCGGAGCCGGAGCGGACACTCTTTTAGGTCAAGCTGGTGTGGATATCCTTTATGGCGGAACGGATAATGACTACATGCAGGGAGACAGTGGCAGCGACACTTATATCTTCGGCCGAGGCGATGGCGCCGACATTATTAATAACCTTGATGCTGATTATGCCACAGCAATAGACACCATACAATTGGGTGCAGGCATTAATGATGTGACCGTGGCAAGGGAATACAATGATTTATGCATCAGTATCATTGGAACAGCCGACTCGTTATTAATTTTGTATTGGTTTAGCGGCAGTCCTTATCAGGTGGATCAAATTACTTTTACTGATGGGACAGTTCTGACTTCTGCACAGATAGAGGAAAAGATCACCAATACGATTTATGGGACAACTGGCAACGATACAATTTACGGAGGAAGTGGCATCGATACAATTTATGGATATGCGGGCAATGATTATCTATCTGCCGGTGATGGAGACGACCTATTAATAGGGGGCGTGGGGAATGATACGTTAGTCGGTGGCACCGGCAATGACACCTATCTGTTTGGGCGTGAGGATGGGCAGGATACCATTAACAGCTATGATGCTACCTCTGGGAAGATTGACAGGCTTGTATTTGGGTCGGATGTATCTCGTTCGGATGTGGTGATTACCCGGAGTGGGGACAACATGGTCTTTAAGATCAATGGGAC
>DYHU01000233.1 GCA_020724025.1 Syntrophorhabdus sp.
TCAATTGACAAACAAAATGCAATTTTCCTTTATCCATTTCTCTGTCCACAATGGCGCCTAACGGGGCGCGGGAAAAACGCATTGGACAGGCGAGCCAAAGGCTCGACTGGACATTGAAGTTTTTCCCGAAGATGGGCGATCCTGCAAAGCGGGACGCAGCGAACGGAAGCCCATCGAGGGCGAAGGTCGCCTGAGCCAAGGCGTCGGCGACCGAAGCCCGCGCCCCGATTAGTCAGTTGACTAACTGATGGGCGGACACTCTTATGAGCGATCCCGACTTGTCGGGAGAGCGAATGTCCGCCCATCGTGTGCAGGCATTATGCCGTTTGTTTTGCCGCTATCGAACGACCAATTGTCTTACGGCAAAACAAATGGAGCGAACACTTTAATTTCATATTTCAAATGAGTGAGCATCGTAATGCCTGCTGTTATACGCCAGCACGCACATTTTATTTTGAAAATTCTAACTTTCTAATCGTTGTGCCGGGAATATAGGGGTTGAACCAAGAGCTAAACTCATAGCAGCGTGATGCCACTGAGCGAATGGACTTATGTCTTGGATCCTTCTTTCGTCCTAAGGCATCCGCAAGTGTAAATAGTAAATCTCGGATTCCTTCGGGTTGTTGTCTACGGGCGCCTAATAACAGAACAAGCGACCGAACAAGATGGTGAATGGCGTCATCAATTCTTCCCTGCTCATACAATAGTTTACCGTATAACCAAAGGTGAGTAGCACGAAAGCCAGAATCCCAACCAGATGAGACATCCATTGATAGCCAATTTTGTTTAGCCTTGTTCCACTGTCTGGAAGCAAGGTCAAGTTTGCCGGTTGCAATATACGGTTTGACGAGATGGACCAGGCAATTCTGGACCCAACGAGACGCATTTCTGTAATCCATGCGAGACGCTTGACTATCATCGGCCTTCAATAATTCAACTGCCTCATTGACGGCCTGCCGAGAGTAGCGTAATCCTTTCGAAAGCTCTTTTTCGATGTCCTTCCACGACCATTTTTTATTTGACCCCTTGTATCTCATAATACAACTGATCTGAGCCAGAAGGGATGTGTGCGCAGCCCATCGCCATCGATTCCCTCGGCCATTCAAGTCAGAGTCAAGTGCATTGCGCCCGAGCAAGAAATCCTCGAACGCTTTATCGAGCCGACCGCTGAGTAGTTCGATATAAGCCTTCTCGTAGTGATATCTAGATCTCAAGGGGCTGCTCTTTAGATGGTTCCGATCAACCTCTGAGATTTCCTTCTCTGCTTTCTGGAGTGCGTCTCGTCTGGCTCGCCGCCTTGTGAGTTCGGCGACTTGTATTTGTAATGAATTCCATTCTTCGCTGGAAGTGGAAAAAGAATCTTGTTTATGCCTTAAATTTTTCAATTGCTTCCCAAGATGCCCTAGAAGTTGAGGTTGCGGGCCGTACAATTCCCTCAACTTGAGCATTTGGACACGTAATGTAGCTGGCTTCTCAGCTTTCCACTGTTTTCTGCAAGAGGTGATTGCCTGTATAGAGCAATAACCTTGATCGAAAAGTGTGTGACAGCCCAATTGTTTTGATTTATCTTTCTCTTTGCAAAGAAATAGCAGATTCTCCTCTTTAGTTTTCGAGCATTCTGCCAACGGACTTATGTGAGCTGCCTCCAAACAAAATGTGTTTGATGCTTTGCGTCCACAAGCTGCACAGACTGGAGGCTTGAGTTGTCTTGCCACCATTGCAGTTATTCTACGCTCACGCCGCTTGATGTCATACTTGTCGACAATCTGTGAGTAAATGTCGCGAAGGGCAGTTTTGATTTCAGAGCTAGTCCTTAAGATCGTCATATCATCTATGTGCGTGCTGGCGTATAACGTCTCGCCGCACCACGCAGTGGTTTTTGGTGCTAAGAATGATTTCCTCTGACTAAACTTCGCTTACCAATCCGCACCCAAAACCATTGAGCGACGACTATAATCCTTTTCAAATGACGGAGCGTCGTGGTGCGGCATGTTATGTGCCGTTTTGAACTCTGATGATCACTTTAATAGAATCATACGTCGTGAAGAAATAAACTTGCCAGCCCGCAGCGCGTAGATGTAGATGCCCGAAGGAACATCTTTTGCCATCCAGCTGACTTTGTGAAAGCCGGGAGGGAGAAATTCTTGTTTGAGTTTGGCAACCTCACGTCCAGCAATGTCAAACACAGCAAGCGAGACAAAAACGGCTTCCGGTATTTGAAATCGAATTTCAGTCTCAGGATTAAAGGGATTAGGGTAGTTCTGCTCAAGATAGAATTCGGCAGGAAGCCTTGATGGTGTAGTTGTCTTGATGTCCTCGTCACCGCTTCTTTTCGCAAATCCGCCGATACTGACATAATGAGTACTGGAAGCCACTTGTCCGTCTGATGAAGTAACGAGAACTTTCAATTCGAAATCTGCTGAGCTGGATTGTTGAATGGAAGATTGTCCTTCCCAATACTCAAGGTGTTCCCAATAGTCGGGAGGAGGGAGTTCGATTCCGCCTCCACCGCCACCTCCCGAAGACGGCCACCGCTTGTACCAAGAGTAGTTTGTGTACACTCCTGACCCACCTGAAGGATTAGCGGTAAACGTTCCACTCTGGTTATAGCCAAGAGAAGAAGGTCCACTGATCGAAACTGATAGTGCTGGGAGGCCTGACACCGCGATCGTATTTTGCTGAATCGATTGAACACCGTAATTGACTTGATTAACGTTGAGTCTGTACTTCAGGTAGTCCCAGAATTGAATAAATGTGGAGTGATTCTGCGGCATCATTGTCTCTGCCCAGAATTTCGAGAAGGGAACAACGAAGGAAGAGTTTTGATCGAGTCCGTCATTTGCGTAATCCATCAAGTCGAGAAGTGCACCAGCTACTCTTGCTTCACACGCAGGGCCTGTATCTGTATTGTATGGTGCAGTTTCGATATTCCACCCATAATCGTCTGGCTCCCAATTGAACCTCCCGTCGGGTTTAACCGCAAGGGGATAAAAGTCGGCCCAACCTTCAGTCCAAGCAAGATTCTCATTGTAAGCACGATTGATTTCGTGGTAGCCGGTAGAGTTTGGTGGCCACCATCCGTCATAAGCGTTGTACATCATTGCGTGCGCGTATTCGTGCACAACGATGTCAAACGCATCATAGTCGTTCCAACTAATCTGTATTCCATTTCCGCTGGCTTGGGTCGTGGAAACAGGGTAAATAGCGGCGATGAGACCGGGATCTCCACCATTGGTTGTTGCGAAGTTCCAAGCTAGATTCATAAACTGGAATATAGGAACAGCCCCCGTGTAAGGGCCTCCGCCGAGTTCCCGTGTCGAGAAATCAATTTCAGCATTGGGAACGTCATCATAAGTTTCGGTTGACCACCAGTACGTATAACCCGCAAAGTCGTACACGCGAAAGCGAGAATTCGTCAGCCTGAATCGAAGGTAAACATCTTGCGTTCCACAAAGCCAGCAATCGTCGTTTGAGATGGGACCAATATAGAAGTGGCCCGACCAGTCAGTAATTCCGGTTGCAAGATGGTCGTCCCCGCTGGTGACATCGTAATCCCAGACTTCTACAGTGACGTTTACGGCAGGACGGTAGGTGCCGGGCGGGTCTTCCGCATGCTGATACACAAGGTAACCTTTAACGGAGAAGGTGCCGCTACTTGTTGCTTCCATCGTTGAAACACCGTTTTGAATTTTCGGGCTCGGGAGTGTATCATCATTAAAATAGGCAGAGTCGGGTTCAACAGGTTCCGTCATTTCGCCAAACACGGTGGGTGGAAGGACAATGGCATCCCTTTTCAAAATTTTGGCTGCTTTTCTGCTTCCGGTTCCTCGTTCCCTCACATATTGCTTGAGTGTGAGAGTTCTTCCGTTCAACTTGCTCACGTCGAAAAGAACTCTCTCCTCAGCAGAAAGAAGGGAACTATGTTGTTCTTTTGAACGAAGCTTGACCACAACTTCGGAAAGAATCTCGCTCTCGACGCGCAACGACGTAGTCAAATGCACCGACTTGTTTGGTTCAAGGTCGATTGTCCACTGTTTCTTCCCAATCGCAGAAATTCCATTGGGTATTATCAAGACAACGTCAACATTCTTTGCGGCAGACTGAGATAGTATGTCAATCGAGAGCGGAATTGTTGAACCAAGGAGAAAAGAAGGAGGAATCGAAAGTGTTATTTTGACGGGGCGGTCGGGAATGTCAGAAAAGGACTTCGAGAGGAAGAGCAAACAGAGCAATAATAGCTTGCTAATAGTTTTCATTGGAACCTCCCTGAGAAAAGTTTATTGATTTAGTTGCCGATGAGATAGCTTGTGTCTCTTCCTACGTATATGGTCAAGCCAGAAGACCAAACATAATGTGAAGGATCGGATACATAGCTTGAATCAGCAAAACTGCAATATGCGGAAACGCGCCAACCGCTTCCCTCCTTGATTGCTTTCACTTTAGCAGAGTGAAATAGCGTATCACCATTGGAAACCGGAGCAAATATTTTTGAAGCTGGGCTGAGAAGAACAAATCCGCTGTCGCTCCAGTTTAATGGATTCGTGCTCAGAAAGACTTTGACACTGTCCAACGTGTCACGGACGACGAGTTTACCGTCTTCATTCCGCCAAAGAAGTCGATCCTCAACAAAAACCTTCACTCTAGCTGTTGCAGAATCGTCCAGCTTCGGATATTTGTCGAATGACAAGCTGATCTGAAGCCCTTTGGGAATTTGTGGGACATTATTCTGATCATCGTTCTTGGAAGGGTTGGAGCAACTCAAGAAGATGACCAGAAGCAGCAGGAGATGCGGATATTGTCGTTGCATTGTTGTATCCTCCTTTTGTATTGAGATGATGAGTTCAAAATGGCACATAACGTATGCCCGCTACACGAAGCCGTTTTGCGAACTCGAAAAAGAGCGAAGCACCAAGTCGTGAGCAAAACGGTTTAGTGAGCTCAATGTTTCTCTTTCAACAAAGCGAACGACGTGTAGCGGGCTGTTAAGTGAAGTTGCCCGAAGCCGGTGTTAAGAACCGCATCCACAGCCTTCGTCTGAAGCAGTCGTGCTAGAAGGAACAGCTTGGTTTAAGGTTAAGGCAAACTTATCCATCTTCGATGCTGCGCCTTTCCTTACCATCTTTGCAACTTCAATTGCTTCCGTGATTTCTTGTTCATCCGCTTCGCTTTCCAGAGCCTTGCCCACATGATACTGCAGGCAAGACTGGCAGTTTGCGGTGATTGACGCCCCAATGGCGATCAATTCTTTCATCCGATTGTCAAGCTTCATGGTGTATCACCTCCTTTCTGACCTTATAGACGGACGTCAGTCGGGAAAGGATACACCTTTAGTATGCCTTTCGAAATCCTTCAAAAGCACTCTTCATGTCACACGCTAATTGATTTCGTTCATCACGATAAAAACTGCAATGGGTTTCCAGTTCCCTCTTTAGTTTTGCCCTGGCACGATGTAATCTGATCTTAACGGTATCAAGAGTAACCTCAAGGATTTCTGCAATCTCGTTATTCTGCAAACCTTCCAACTCACTGAGCACGACAACAGTTCGATAGTCTGCTGGAAGGTTCTCAATAAAGTTCCGAATGCATTGATTCATTTCCTTCCGAATAAGGGATGTCTCAGCTGAAGGGGGCTTTTCTCCCGTCCATGAATCTTTGTCCTCAATCTCCATTCCACCTTCTGCATTCGAATCATTTGATAGCCTATTGTGAACGATTCGTTGGAAAGACGGACTGCGCAGCCTATCGAATGCAGCATTGGTTGCGATTCGATATATCCAAGTGGACAGTTGAGACTCGCCTCTAAAAGTCTTCAAGGCTTGACTGACCCTTACGAAAACCTCTTGAGTCAGGTCTTCGGCCTCATGCTCACCAACTAAGCGTGTCAGATAGCGGACTATTTTTGGCCGAAAGCTGTCGTGGATTTTTTGGAACTCTAGTTCATTATCATTCATCTGGTCTTTCTCCATTCGGGCGAGGGGTAATTTCACTTAACGTTTGGCAAAAGCACGCAGTGCCGCTTGCCGCCTATCAACAAATCAATTTTC
>DYHU01000016.1 GCA_020724025.1 Syntrophorhabdus sp.
GTAATTAAATTTTTATCAGGAATTTTGTGACCCCCTGTAACTGAGGCATCACTGAGATTTCAAATGTTTCAGCCCATTCTTCTTTTTAATTTGTCGGTGAGTTCCCAGAGATTTTCATATTCGATTCCGGGAAGTTTCTTGATGCTCTCGGGAAGGGAGGAGCCTTTTTTGAAAATAATGATGACCTCTTTCTCAATGCCGAATGCAACTCCGAGCTCGAGGAAAACTTCACTCGTTTCAGTGCCGGAGAGTTCATATATTCCAAATTTGGCACGTCTGATCTGCTCAATTCGATCCTCAAGGGATTCTGCGCCATAAATAGGATTCAAACCACTCCCATCATAAGCGAATTGAATAGCGCTTCTCATCTCAGGATCTGTAATCCCGGAGGAGATGAAATATTCACCTTTGAGGGAGATCTCAACCGTTTTGGGAGTGGTCTGGATCTTCTTGAAGAGGGTCCGGTCCAAAGTCAACTCTTTGATGGCTGACAGGAGGATATTTTTGGCATTCTCGAGATTTTTTCTGTAGCGTGCGGAGTTCATTCTGTCGATCTCAGGCGAGGCGAAGGCTTTGACGCTGACCTCCCGGAATCGGAGGGCCATAAAATTTTGACAGTGGGTCGATTTGGAACTGAAAACCTTCTCCAGTATCGTCCGGGTCTCGGTATGCCATTGTTTAAAGAGTTCGTGGTCAGGATGGAGGCCGGCGATTTTTTCCCATCGGCTTAACTGGTCTTTAATCAGGTCAACCGGATCCCTCTCCGCCATTTTCTCCTCTCCGTCTCATCATCGTTTCAGGAAAGATAGCAGTGGATAAAAGGAATGTCAAATGGTTTGCCGAATAAATTATTGTCAAATTCGATAGATTTCTTGACTTTATTTTTATAAAGTGTATTATTTTGATACAATGGATTGGTCAAAAGAACCTGAACTCAGTTTTGACCCAACTCTTCATCAAAAAGAGCTCTGCCTCGCCTGGAAGACATTCATTGAATCGGGCGAAATTAAAGGAAATATTGTTCCCTCCTATATTGCTGAATCTTGGAGAAGGAGTAGGGGAAAGGGTATAGATCCTTTCCACTTTCCCCCTTCTGTCTATCTCGATCCAGAAATTTATGAAAAGAAAAAATCTGAACAACAATATCTCACCTCCATTGCTAAACCATTTATGGAGAATATTTATCGGTCTCTGGAGCAAAGTCGTTATCTCGTCGTCCTTTATAATTCAGAAGGTTATCATTTATTGAGGATCGGTCAGAGGGCTGATTTTGAACGATCAGGTCAATTTACCATACGTGAGGGGCTATGCTTTGAAGAGGAGAAAATTGGCACTTGCGGGTTTTCTTTGGTCAAATGGTTGAAGAAGCCGATTCAAATTATAGGTTGCGAACATTATTCGGTGCTTCTTCATTATGTTGTGGGTTCTTATGCTCCTATCAATGATCCGATTCGGGGGGATTTAATAGGGGTGCTTGGTGTCACTGGGGCGAGGACCATACCTAACCCTCACACCTTAGGAATCGCGATTGCGGCCAGTACAGCTATCGAGAATTATATCAAGCTGGATCATGGCGGAAAGATCCTTTCTGTCTATGGAAAGGCCCTTCAGACCACAATGGATTCTTTAGCCGATGGGATTGTCCTCATTGATAGTGGGGGAAGAATCTATGAGATCAATACTTCGGCCAAAGAGATTTTTGGACTGACAAATGCGAAGGTGAAGGGGAGGCATATCTCTGATGTCCATCCTCTCGCTGATCTGGAAAGTCTGATCATGAATGTCCTGAGGTATCAGGATCGGGAGGGTCAGGAAATAGATATTCAGATACAGAATCAAGTTTATTTAACCAAGATCCAATTTGCCCGGGGTGAAAAAGATGATGTTCAAGGGGTCATCGTCCAATTAAAGAATTTAAAGAATCTTTCGCAGATCGTTCATTACCTCACCGGAGACCGACCCCAATTTACCTTCGATTCGATGATTGGGTTGAGCCCAAAAAGTCTTGAGATCAAAGCCCTTGCTCGGTTAGCAGCACAGTCCGATACCAATATCATCATTGAAGGCGAGAGCGGAACAGGGAAAGAAGTACTGGCTCAGACGATCCACAACGCAAGTCCCAGAGCCAAAGAGCCTTTTGTGGTCATCAATTGCTCCGCCATACCATCCGAGTTGATGGAATCCATTCTCTTCGGTCACGAAAAAGGGGCTTTCACAGGGGCCACCCATACCCATATCGGAAAGTTTGAGTTGGCCGACCGCGGGACTGTTTTCCTTGACGAGATTGCAGAAATGCCATTGAATATGCAAGCCAAACTCCTGAGGGTCTTGGAAGAGCATAAGGTTGAACGTGTGGGAGGTAAAAAATCTATTAGCATTAATTTAAGAGTGATCACTGCCACCAATCGGGACCTGGCGAAAGAGATTAAAGAAAATCGATTTCGAGAAGATCTATTCTATCGGCTCAATGTCTTCCGGATTAAACTTCCACCGTTGAGGGAGAGAAAACAGGAGATTTACGAACTAGTGCCAATTTTTGTCCAGCAAATCAGTTCTCTCTTGAATAAGAGAGTGGAAAAGATCTCCAGTGAGTATTATGACCTCTTGATGAATTACAGTTGGCCGGGGAACATTCGAGAATTAAGGAATGCAGTCCAATATTCGATCGCAACCCTAGACGGCCCAATTCTTTTGGAGAAACACCTGGCCGGTTTTTTCAATCAAGTCTCCCAGCAGATCAAGAAACAGGAAAGGCTCTGGCCGATCAACACCCCCTTTCCCTCAAAACTTTCAGACTTAGAGAAAATTGCAATTCAAAATTCACTTCTTTTAGCAAAAGGGAATAAAATGAAGGCCGCAAAGTTATTAGGAATCGGTCGGGCCACCCTTCACAGAAAACTAAAAAACATAAATTAGCCCCCAATTTACGTTCCATTCAGATACAATATGTTTCATTATGAAACAACCAATCTGGAATAGTCTCATTTTGAGACAAATTAACTCATCGCAGAATCTCCCTCCTGATCCGTAAGCCATCGATAATTTACGAGAAGTCGCCAGATTATCTTGGTTCTTCCCCTTGGCATATTCCTTGCTCCATGTAGTATTAATCCATTTCAAGGAAGGTTATATGAGAGAACTATTCGTGAATCGAGAAACGGTGTATGACATGATGTATAATTCAATTGTCATGGCTGTAACCTTGATGCCCTCCGATGTTAAAAATACGCTTCTTGAATACCTTGAAAAAGAGCAATACGAGACAGCCAGGCTACATCTTGAAACGATTGTTAAGAATTGTGAGTTAGCTGAGAAAGAGGGTAGACTCATCTGTCCTGATACGGGTTCTCCACTTTTTTACGTTCGGGCTGGAGATAATGTGAGGATAGAAGGCGGATTCTCTACACTCTACGAAGTGAGCAAAGAGGCTATTAAAAAGGCCACTGCCAATGCTCGGCTCCGGCCCAATATGGTCCATCCTATAACACGGGAAAATCCGGGGACAAATGTCGGCTACTACCTTCCAAAGGTGGAGATTCGATTCGATCCTCAAATCGACTTTTTGGACATTATCGCCATTCCCAAAGGCGGAGGTTCAGAGATCTTCGGAACCTTCTATCGGATGATGTATCCTGCCGACGGCAAAAAAGGAATTATGAAGTTTATCTTGGATTGCATCAAGGAGTCAACTTATGCAGGGAAGACCTGCCCGCCGAATGTGATCGGAATCGGGATAGGAGGGACGGCTGACATCTGTATGAAGATTGCCAAGGAGGCAGCGGTACTGCGCCCTATTGGCAGCCGTCATCCGGATAAAGAAATTTCTTCTCTGGAGGAAGAACTGGTCCAGATGGTCAAGGATTCGGGTATCGGACCGATGGGGATGGGAGGATGGTCCGGGATTCTCGATGTCCATATAGAATATGCAGTCACCCATACAGCCGGTTTACCCGTTGCCTTTAATGCCCAATGTTCCTTGAGCCGGAGGAAGGTTGCCCGATTCACCTTGGACAATCAAATCACCTATAGCGATTTTCCAGAATGGAATTATCGGTAGAGTAGAAAGATGGACGAAAGATAAGATTTTAAGGAGTCTATATGGCCGAGAGATATTTAAAGATTCCATTAACGGAGGATGAGATTCGGGGACTTAAGATTGGAGATTTGGTCTTTTTAGACGGCCCTGTCTATACAGGAAGATCTCTCTTCCACATCCGAGCCGTTGATCAAAATATTATTCCTCCACTCGACTTTAGGGAGATGAATGTCCTGATGCATATTGGACCGGTCATGGAGAAGATAGAAGATTCATGGAGGCCAGTTTCGATGGCCCCAACATCCAGTATTCGGTTTGAAAAATATGGGGCTGCCATCATCAAGAAATTAGGGATTAGAGCCATCATCGGAAAGACCACCATGGGCAATGGGACGATGGAAATGATGAAGAAGTTTGGAGCGGTCCATTTGACCGTCGTCGGGATCATGGGGAACCTTTTGGCAAATCAGGTAAAGAAGGTCTTGGGAGTCCATTTCTTGGAGGAGTTGGGCCGGACAGAAGCGACCTGGGTGATGGAACTTGAGAAAGGGGGCCCCTTCATCGTCGATATCGATACTAAGGGGAATAACCTTTTCCACCAAATCAATCGAGAGGTCGAATCGAAGTTCGAAAAATTTTATGAGAAATTTGGAATCCCAAAAGGATTTGAATATACCGATGTGAATGCCTGAATGAAAGACGATCGTGGAAAGACAAAAGATGCGTTTACGGAAAATGAGGGATTATCACGGATTGGGATGGTGAGGTGAGATATGGAGTTTTCTGATTGCAATTGTACTAAATGTCCAATCGTTGAAAAAATTTGCCGGGTTGAAGATGGGAAAGGCCCTAAGTGGTGCCCTACGAAAACAGGAGAGGAGGCTCTCACCTCAGCAATGGAGGATTATCAAGATCCAGAAATCAAGGAATTTGCCCGATTGGCTTCTGTTCAGGAAGGGGCTTGTTATGCAAATCGGGATGCAAAGCCGTTCGTGATGATTCCAACCAAAAACAGGGTGGAAGAATTGATCGAGTTTTCGCAGCGGATGGGCTATAAGAGGCTGGGGATAGCTTTTTGTGGAGGTCTCACTCACGAAGCATCCATCCTTTCTGAAATTTTAGAAAAGCATGGTTTTGAAGTAGTGGCAGTCTCCTGCAAAGTTGGAGGGGTTCCAAAGGAGAGAATCGGGGTAAGGAATGAGGAGAAGATCAGGATTGGAGAATTCGAGCCAATGTGCAATCCCATTACACAGGCAAAAATCTTAAACCAGGCCAAGACTGACTTTAATGTCATGCTGGGTCTCTGTATCGGCCATGACTCCCTCTTTCTGAAATATATTGAGGGTCTAACTACCGTTTTCGCGGTCAAGGACCGGGTGACAGGCCATAATCCGATGGCAGCCCTCTATACTTCACGATCTTATTATCAGAGGTTGATGAAGATGGAGTTCGGTAGTGCTGAAGAGATGAAAAGTCGATTGGTTTCAGAAAGGGAGAAATAAGAATCACCATAAGATAAGGAGAAAGAGATGATTCGAAATGCACCAATTATTGATACCGATGTTTTAGTGATTGGAGGAGGAGGAGCAGCGACCCGGGCTGCTATTGCAGCAGATGCCATGGGTGCCAAGACCACGATGCTGGTCAAAGGCCTCTTTGGGCACAGTGGCTGCACCCCCGTCGCCCTGGGAGGATACGCAGCAGCCTTTGGAAACGCCGATATCCGGGACAACTGGGAGGTCCATTTCAAAGACACCTGCATCGGGGGTGGAATGATCAATAACCAGCAGTTGGTGGAGATTCTAGTTAAGAATGCAACGGAAAGGTTTAAAGAGTTGGAAAGTTACGGTTCCCTCTTTGACCGAGATGCTAATCAGAACTATTACCAGAGACAGTTAGGTGGTCACTCCTATCCTCGAACCTGCATCAGTGGAGACCGGACTGGTGCCGAGATGATGAGGGGGTTGAGATGCGAAGCCCTTCGAAGGGAGATCAAGATCATCAGTGACTGTATGGCCCTGAAACTCCTTTTAGAGGATGGTAGGATTGTGGGTTGTTTGGCCTATGAGATGAAGAAAGGACAGTTCTTCATCTTCAGAGCCAAGGCGATCATCTTGGCGTCTGGAGGATCGGGGCAGGTCTTTAAATACTGTTTTGCTCCCTATGGAAAGGCAGGGGATGCCAATCGTATGGCCCTGGAGGTCGGCGCTGAATTGGTCGACATGGAGTTCTTCCAGTTTCATCCAACGGGATATAACTTCCCCGAGTCGATTGCCGGTCAGTCGATCAGCGAAGGGGTGAGAGGTGAAGGAGGAAGGCTCTACAACATCCTTGGCGAACGTTTTATGGAACGTTACAATCCCAAACAGGTCGAACTGGCCTGCCGTGACTTCATCTCCCGCTGTATCTACTTTGAGGTAAAAGAAGGTAGGGGGACGCCCGATGGAGGAGTATTCCTCAGCACAACCCATATCCCGCCCGAGATGATCGAAGAGCGTCTTCCCTTGATGCTTTATCGGGGTCTCAACTATGGTGTGGATATGCGAAAGGAGCCAATGATCATCTATCCTTCTTCCCACTATCAGAACGGAGGGGTAAAGATCGACACAAACTGGGAGACGAGGGTGAAGAACCTCTATGCAGCAGGTGAGACGGCTGGAGGGGTCCAGGGTGGAAATCGACTGGGCTCAAACTCTCTGCCTGACCTCCTCGTCTCAGGCAAGATCTCTGGTGAGAATGCAGCTCAGGCTGCCCTCTCCGGTAAATATGACAAAGTGAATATGGCCAATTTTAAAAAGGAGGTCGAACGAGCAGAAAAAGAGATTATGGATGTCGTAGAGACCGACAATGGCATTTCGCCGATCACCATCAGGAATGAGATTAAGAACCTCTCCTGGGATGATGTCGGCATTGCAAGAAGTGAAGAAAAGTTGAAACGTGCCATCCAGACCCTCGAGGATATCAAGGCCAAAAGGCTGCCTCGGATTGGAGACCGGGGACGCTCTTTCAACATCGAATTTTTCGAGGCGATGGATGTTCGATCCCTGATCGTCTCTCTCGAAGTGATGGCCAGAGGCGCTTTGATTCGGACAGAGAGTCGGTGCGGCCACTTCAGAGAGGATTATCCCCTTACCGATAAGAAATGGGTGCTCAATATCGTGGTTCACCGGAATTCGGATGGGGAGTTGGTCTTCGAAAAACATCCCATTGTCAAAACCTTACTCGATCCCGATGAGGTGGAGATGCCCATCTTCCCCGTCTGTGGATTGATTGATGAATAGGTAGGAGGAAAAATCGCCATGGCCGAGCCGTTCAAAATTAAAGTATATCGTTACGATCCGATGGTGGATGAAGCCCCCCGGTTCGAAGAGTACAACGTGGACAATTATTATGAGGGGATGCGTGTCTGGAGAGCCCTGGACAATGTGAATGAGAAATATCGGGCCAACATTGCATGGAGGCTCTCCTGCAGGGAATACCAGTGCGGTAGCTGCACCATATTGATCAATGGAAAGCCAAAATTGGCCTGCAAAACCGCGGTAGAAAATGGGATGGTGTTAGAACCCTTACCCTACTTTCCCATCGTAAAAGACCTCTTGATCGACCGGGATATTGTCTCCAGTCGGTATCAGAAGATCAAGCCATGGTTATTGAGGGAAGATGATATTTCCAAAAAGGAGATGAAAGTCCACCAGTCCGATGTGAACGTTGTAAGGGAAATGACTGATTGCTTCCGTTGTATGGCCTGTATCTCAGTCTGTCCAACGGTCAAGGGAGCGTGGGACACCTTTATCGGTCCAATGTTTCAAGTGAACATCGCGGAGTCAGCCTACAATCCCTTGGATACGGCCAAGCGGGTGGCCGAGGCCTTCCGGTATGGGCTCTACAACTGTACCCAGTGTGGGGCTTGCAGGGAGATCTGTCCGAAAAAGATCGATATCCCTGAGAAGGCCATCGGTCAGATGAGGACGATCTTTGCGGAGGAAGAAGATTTTAGGACGATCAAAAAGGTCGTGGAGAGTGTGAAGTGGAATGCTAATCCTTTCGGTCGAGAAAATACAAAAAGGAAATGGGCTGAAGGGCTCAACTTCCCAAAGGCAGGAGACACTATTTTTTTTGCCGGTTGCCTTTCCTCCTTTGAATTTTCAGATACCCTTAGGGAGACGATGGGCCTGTTGAGACAGGTAGGGAAGAACATTGCCTACCTTGCTGAAGATGAAATTTGTTGTCACGAACCTGTGTTGAGACTGGGAGGGGAGGAAGAGTTTGTTAAAGGAGCAAAGGACCTTCTCGAAAGGTTCCAGGCAAAAGGGGTGAAGGAAGTCATCACGGGCTGCTCCGAATGTTTTCGTTGTTTCAAACTCCACTATCCCAAATATCTACCAACTAAAACCATGCCCCAATTCCGCCATGTCACCGAAGTCGTTTGGGAGGGAAGGGATAAACTGAAGAAGGTGCAGCTCAAGAAGAAGGTGAGATTGACTTACCATGATCCCTGTCGCCTCGGTAGAGATTGCGGGATCTACGATATTCCTCGAAAGCTAATTGAATCCATTGAGAAGGTTGATTTCGTTGAGATGGATCGTTCAAAAGAGATGGCTCAATGCTGCGGAGCTGGGGGGGGGATGAAACTCTCCAACCCCGAACTGGCCCTTGATGTCGGCAAGGCCAGATTGGGGGAGGCGAAGAGGACTGGAAGTTCGATCCTGGTCTCATCCTGTCCATGGTGCGAATCGAATTTCAAAGAAGCAATGGGAGAGGGGAACTTCCTTGCTGTTAAAAATATCGTTGATCTTTTGGCAGGAGATTTCTAATACCCCCTTTTCTGCCAAACTTGAATGAAATAAGGAGGAATTATGAGGGACGTTTTTTATAGGAAAGTGGAAGGGATGACCTATGTAGCCCCCCAATATGGGAAGGAAATCCTTCTGAAGGTAGGTGCTGATATTGAAACCGAGGGGTCCGTTGCAATGAGCAAAGAGGCCATGGAGGAGTTAGAGATCTCGGAGAACGATATCGTGGAGATTTACGGAGCGTGGATGCAAAAGGCAAAGGCCATTCTTTCACAAGAGAAAGATATCACCTTGATTCGGATGGACAAGAAGATCCGCGAAGCCTTACCCGTGGCAATGGGTCAGACCGTAGGGGTAAGGAAAGAGCATCAAGACAAAGCAAAAACGAGGGGGTGAGGGACGATGGAAATCACAAAAAGGTTGGCCAAGTTTTGTGCTGAATTGAGATTTGATGAACTTCCCCCGGAGGTGGTGGATCGGGCTAAATACTTTGCCCTCGATTTTGTGGGGGTGGCGGCGAGGGGCTCCCTGGAGGATTCAACAAAGGCGATGTATCAGTTTGTGAAGGAGATGGGCCCCATGACCAGAGGAGGAGTCATCATTGGGACAAAAATGAGGGCGCCCCATCACTATGCTGCCCTTGCCAATGGGACATCCTCTCACTCCTTGGAATTGGATGATGTGAACAATGAGGCTTCCCTCCATCCAGGAGTGGCCATCTTTCCTGCAGTCATTGCTTCCTGTGAGATGGGAGCCAAGAATGGCAAAAGGTTCATCGAAGGGGTTGTCCTGGGCTATGAGGTGATGATTCGACTTGGAAAGGCCCTCGGTCCCAAGGAACATTACAGCAGAGGATTTCATCCTACCGGGACTTGCGGGACATTTGGTGCGACGGCGGCGGCGTCAAAGATTCTTGGCCTCAATGAAGTACAGATGGTCAATGCCTTCGGCATTGCTGGAAGCCAAGCAGCAGGCTCAATGGAATTTCTTGCTCAGGGTGCTTGGACAAAGAGGATGCACCCTGGATGGGCAGCACATAATGGAATCATCGCAAGCCTCTTGGCAAAGAAGGGGTTTAAAGGTCCCTCCACCATTATTGAAGGGAGGGATGGTTTTCTTCATGCCTATTCAAACAATGCCGATGGAAAAAAAGTGTTAGATGGTATTGGATCAGCCTTTGAGATCATGCGAACCAGTATCAAACCCCATGCCTGTTGTCGATATAAACAACCTCCAATTGATGGGATACTCAAGATCATGAAGGAGAATCAACTAAAACCCGATGATGTCGATAGAGTTACATTAGGAATATTGAAAGCAGGTTTTCCCATCATCGTCACTCCTGAAGAATTGAAATACAATCCAAAGTCTGTAGTTGATGCCCAATTCAGCATGCCCTTCGGTGCAGCGGTGGCCATCCTTTATGGAAATGCTTCCTTGAATCAATATCGAAAGAAAATCATCCAGGCACCTGAAGTAAAAGAGATGATGAAGAAGGTTCACTGTGTGGAAGATCCGGAATTGGAAAAGGTTTATCCTAAACAGTGGCCTGCCACAGCAGAGATTAAAACAAAAGATGGGAGGATCTTTTCAAATCGAATCGATTATCCTAAAGGAGATCCGGAAAACGCTTTGTCCTGGGATGAATTGATTGAAAAATTCAATGGATTGACGTCACCCATTTATTCGATAGCCCGTCGGGGAAAATTCATCGAGCAGATCAAAAAGATAGAGGAGATCAAAAACTTTCAACAATGGACATCGATTTTATTGAGGGATCGTTAAAATCAACTTCGTAATGAGAGGGTAGCAGATGGCGAGAATCTATGAATATCAGGGAAAACAGTTACTGAAGATGGTAGGCGTACCAATTCCTCAAGGGGAAGTGGCCTCTACTTCAAGGGAGGCGAGAAAGATTGCTGAAAGGATTGGAAGACCCGTGGCAGTTAAAGCCCAGGTTTGGGCCACCGGCCGTTTTAAAGCAGGGGGTATTCAATTTGCTGAAACTCCTGAAGAGGCGCAACGTGTTGCTGAAAAAATCCTAAGTTCTAAGATCAAAGGTCTTTCTGTTGGGAAGGTGCTGGTTGAAGAAAAGCTCAATGTTGATAAAGAATACTACATCGGCGTCATTGTGGATAGTTCGTACAAAGTCAAAGCACCTGTAATAGTATTTAGTATGGAGGGGGGAGTTGACATAGAAGAGGTCGCTTCCAGAAATCCAGAGAGGGTGGCTCGAATGGTTGTGCGCTACCGTCGTGGTGTGGAAATATCAGATGCCAATTCACTCCTCTCCAAGGTGAATTTGGATTCGACTGAAATCTCTAAAGCAGTTTGTGGCCTTTATGAAGCGTTCAAACGATATGATGCCAGAATAGCGGAGATCAATCCGCTGGTCTCGACCAAAGATGGTCGGATCTATGCGGCAGACTGTAGGATTACCCTTGATGATAATTCAATCTTTCGTCATCCCGAATTTGGGATTAAAGTCCCCCGGGATATGGAGAGGGAGCCCACCGAACTGGAAAAATTGGCCTGGATGATTGAGGAGGGAGATTTCAGGGGGACAGGGTACTTTGCACAGATGGTTCCGGAGATCGAGGGAGAGGGATACGTCGGTTTTCATGGAATTGGTGGTGGAGGAGCAATGCTGGGGGCGAGTGCCCTGATCAATCGTGGACTTAAGATTGCCGACTATGCCGATACGAGCGGTGACCCACCGGCGAGCAAGGTTTATAGGGTGATCAAGGCCATCCTCTCTCAACCGATCGACGGATATATTTTGATGGGAGCCTGTTTGGCCAATCAGGAGCAGTGGCATCACGCCCATGGTATTGTAAAGATCTTGAAGGAGGAATTGAAGGATCGACCCGGATTCCCGGTGCTTCTCCTCATCGCGGGGAATAAAGAGAGGGAGACCCATGAAATCCTCAAACAGGGCTTAAAGGATCTGCCCATTCGATGGGAAATCTATGGCCGTGACTACATCTACCAGACCGATTTTATCGCAGATCGGTTCAAAGTTATGTTGGATGAATATCTGGAAGAAAAACATAAGAAGAAGGGGAAGAGAGATGCCCAAAAAAGATAGTTTAGAGTTCGATATAAAGACAGGAAGAATAACAATTGATTATAGCCGTTGTGAACCAGTCATCAAAAAGACACCCAATCCTTCTTGTGGCTTTGCGTGTGTGAAGGCCGATCGGTGGTATGGCCGAAATGTTCTAAAGATTGAAGGTAATAAACCGGTTCTCGCCAACCCTGGTCCTGAAGAGATCAAACGCCTCTGTAATGAATGTCTTGCTTGCGAGTATGATTGCACCCTTTATGGCACAGACTGCATCCGGATCGAACTTCCATTTCCAGGGATTGAAGAATATAGAAGAAAGCTCATGGAGAGGAGGTAAGGAGACTTGGCTATACTCGTTGATCGAGGTACAAAGGTCATCGTCCAGGGAATTACCGGACGGTTTGGATCATTTGTCACACGGAATATGCTTGATGTGGGCACTCATGTGGTGGCTGGAGTTACCCCGGGGCGTCGAGGAGAGCAGGTTTGGGGGATTCCTGTATTTAACACGATTAAAGAAGCACAGAAAGAGGAAGGTGACTTCGATGCCAGCGTCGTCTTAGTTCCCGGCCCGGAAGCAAAGAAGGCGGTATTGGAGGCGATTGAAGCTGGAATCAAGACCATTCTCATGGAGGTGGAACGAGTCCCTCTGCACGATGCCTTAGAAGTCATTGAATTGACAAGGGAGGAAGGGGTAAGGCTGATTGGTCCAGGTTCTGCAGGATTGGTAAGCCCGGGAAAGGCCTCTTTGGGAATCTTTGGTTCCCCTGAAGAGTTGGTTCGGGTAGCATTTATCCCGGGTAGGGTTGGGGTCATTTCACGAAGTGGTGGACAGACGACCACTCTCTGCTGGAATGTTTGTAAGGCTGGACTGGGTATTAGCACCGCCATCAATCTTGGTTCAGAACCGATCTTGGGCACAACCTTTCCAGAGTTGCTCCCTCTTTTCCAAGAGGATGAAGAGACAGATGCTGTAGCTTATTTTGGGGAGATTGGTTCTGTGATGGAAGAAGAGGCGGCGGAAATCATAAAGGATGGAAAGTATACAAAACCTTTGGTGGCTTACATTGCTGGAAGGGGTTTGGCAAAGGGGATTCGGTTCTCCCATGCGAGCGCCATTATAGAAGGAGGAAAAGGGACGGCAGAAAGTAAGGTCGAGGCATTAAAGGAGGCTGGAGTCCATGTGGTGGATCGACCTGATGATATCGGCTCTACGTTGGCCAGGGTTCTAAAAGGAGGAGAGAAGTGAGGGTTGAGCTTTCTCGACCTCCATCACAGAGAGGCGAGGGTATGAATATGGGAGTTTGGAGATCAATGCTTTTCATTCCTGCGAACAGCTGGCGAATGATCATGAGGGCGATCACGGAGATGCAGGATGCGATCATCCTCGACCTGGAGGATTCGGTTCCCATTGCGGAGAAAGAGACAGCGAGGGTCTTTGCTCGAGATGGTGTTCCGATTTTGAAGTCAAAAGGGATCGATGTCTTCGTTCGAGTCAATTCCCTGGGAACTGGGTTGACAGAAGAGGATCTAAAATTTGTGGTGGTGAAAGGCCTCGATGGCATCATGCTTCCAAAATCTGAAACGAAGGAGGGGATCGTCAAGCTGGACCGTCTTTTGAAAAAGGAGGAATTAAAGAAAGGACTCAAACCCAACACGATCTCCGTCATGCCACTCTTGGAATCTCCTCGTGGCGTTTTGAACGCCTCACAAATTGCCACAGCGAGCAAGCGTGTCGCTGCTCTGGGCTTTGGGGCTGGGGACTTTTTAAGAGAATTGGGCGAAGGGTTTGCGATCGCCCGACTCTCTCCGGATGAATATTTTCCGATGATCCTATATGCCCGCTCAAGAGTCTCGATTGCAGCGAGGGTCGCTGGCGTCCCCGCCATCGACACCCCCTTCTTCGGTTTGTTAATCGACACGGGGGGATTGATCAGAGAATCATCCAAAGCGAAATTATTGGGTTTCAAAGGAAAGATGTTGATTCATCCCCGCCATATCGAACCGGTCAATCGGGTCTTCTCCCCCTCAAAAGAAGATATTGAATTCAGCAAGCAGATGATCAACGCATACAAGGAAGCGGAGGCAAAGGGGTTGGGAGCGGCCTCCTTTGGAGGAAGAATGATCGATTATGCAATGGTATCCATGGGAGAGAATCTTCTCTCCAGAGCAGAAGCGATCGCCGAGAAAGAGAACAGGAGGGTTGAGGAGAAGTATTGAGCCGTTACTGAAACTTTAAGGCCTTTCTTGGTCAGAGTATGTCCCTTCTCGCCCGGGGGGAGGGATAAAGGGGACAAGGGACGAAATATATAATAATGTTTCATTTCCAAGAAGTCCACTCAACGGGGGGATGGGCTTTCCGTGCCAATTCTATTTTCTGCCTTTTTTTTCTAAAAGCCAAATAGGAAATTTCGAATGCTACTAAGCAGATTATAAGCGTTTATTCTTGCTCGATGAGATAGATTGGATGGACAAAATGGAAAAGAAAGACTTGAATTTTATAAATGAGATGAAAAGCAGGTTAGACGTGGAGCTCTTGGGAATGGTTTCTCTGGAGGCATCAACTCCGAAAGAGTTAATCCACAGTGCTACTTCACTTCTGCCCAATGTAAAAACTGTTGTAGTGGCGGGCAAAGAAATTAACAAAGAGGTAGTGTCTCTGCTAAGACCTTCAAAGGAAACTGGAGATGCTGAACCCGGAGAACTCCTTGGGCCGCATAGTGATTATCTCAATGGTCGATTGAACAAAGCCATTTATGATTTAGCCGGCTTCTTCCGAAAAGAAGGGTACCGCTCTTTGCCCTTACCGGCAGCAGGATGTCCAACTGACCAGAGATTTTTAAAGGCAATTTTTTCTTATAAACATGCAGCACAACTAGCAGGGCTAGGAACGATTGGTCGACACAGTTTGCTGATCACACCAGAGTTCGGCCCGAGGGTGAGATTAGCTTGTTTGTTGACAGAGGCACCTTCGGACACCTCTCCATTGACACCAAAAGATTATTGTATTGATTGCGATGCCTGCATCCATGAATGTCCTGCTCAAGCACTTCAAGTACCCATGCAGGGTGAAGCTTACTCTATGAACAAGTTTGCTTGTCGAACTTACCGCCAATCTGGACTGACATGCAGCGTTTGTATGAAAACTTGCAGTGACGTTCTGGAATGATTTAAGAATTTTAGAAGAAAGACAAATTGCGATGCAGCTGACAAATTATGAAAAATCAATTTTAGCCGGAGACATTGGCGATGATGCTAAAAAGATCATGGAAGTAATGGTCAAAATCTATGAAATCAATGATGCCAAGGGTTTTATCGAGGTTAATGAAGTAATGCTCGCCAGTACCCAGAACATGTCAATCGGTGGTGAAATGGGAATGGAGTTCCTAACCCGTCTGGCAAATTCCGGTATTCGCTTCAAGGTAAAAACCATTACTGATCCTGTTTCCATTGATCTTGAAGAGTGGCGGCGTTTGGGAATCCCAGAAGACTATGCTAAAAAACAGCAACAGTCTGTGGACGCATTGATTAAACTCGGTGCCGTTCCTACCTGGACCTGTACCCCTTACCTGGTGGGATCGATCCCCCGCTATGGAGATCATCTTGCCTGGGTTGAAACTTCCTGTGTCATTTTTGCCAACTCCTATTTTGGAGCCAGAACGAATAGGGAGATGGACATTTCGGCATTGGCAGCGGCCATTACAGGTAGAACCCCCTATTATGGATTGCATTTGGAAGACAATCGAGAGGGTCAACTTCTGGTAAATCTCAAAACAGAGTTGACCAACACTTCGGATTTCGATGCTCTGGGAAACCATATCGGAAAGATCGCAGGTACGAAAATACCAGTGTTCAAGAACATGCAAAAGAATGTTTCAACCCAGGCGGTGATGCAATTGGGAGCAGCCCTTGCAACGAGTGGGGCTGTTGCGCTATTTCACATTTTTGAAGTGACTCCCGATATAATTTTCAACCCCTATAAATACGGAGAAAGGGGCATTACAGAGGAGATCACCATCACCGGTGACGATATGAAAGTTGCCTACGAGGAATTGAATACTACCTCCAATACGAATGTCGATTTCGTTTCCATTGGATGTCCCCATTACACCTTTGATAAAATCAAAGAGATTGCTTCTTTCTTAGAAGGAAAAAAGGTAAAAGAAGGAGTGGAAGTGTGGATTTGTACTTCCAAAACGGTTCGGGATCTGGCTTTGCGCAGCGGTGATGTGCAGGCAATCGAGAAATCTGGAGCAAAGATGGTGGTGGATACCTGTATGGTATTGGCTCCAGTGAAGCAGATGGGGTTTCATATTATGGCAACCGATTCGGCAAAGGCTCAATTTTATGTCTCCGGTTTTGGAATAGGGGTGAGGTTCGGAAATACGCAAAAATGTTTGGAGGCCGCTCTGACAGGTAAATGGGAAGAATAATATGTCGGTATTTTACCAGGGAAGAAGTATATGCAATGGCTTGGCTGAAGGTGAGGCTCTGGTGACGAAACAAGGAATTTCCTTTCTAGGGGGAGTTGATCCAGACACAGGTGTCATTACAGAAGTGAAACACGAACTCTATGGGGTGAAACTGACAGGGAAGATATTGGTTCTTCCAGCACTTAAGGGATCAGCGGGTGCCATGTGGATCATTATTCGCCTGGCAGCAAGAAATATGGGCCCCAAGGCCATCATAGTCTCGAAAGCAGATACTATTTTAATCGGAGCGGTGATCATGGGAGGAATTCCAACTGTTGATTCGCTATCTGTGGACCCTTTTCAAGTGTTCAAGAGTGGCGATTTGTTGAAAGTCGATGGAACAAAGGGGACGGTTGAGTTGATTAAATCTGGTCGTGGGAACCCATAGAGAAGATAGAAATGTCTGAAAACGAGAAAAAATTATTAAAAGGCTCTATTTCTATGATTCACCTTGAAAGGAGGTGACATCAAATCACAGGGTTGAGAATTGATATTTGAGAATGATGAATTATTAATTAGAGGTCTGTTAGAGGTCTGTAAAAACTTAACCCCTTCAACGGAATGACGTTTGAGGAGAAATATAAGGAAAGGAGGATGGTGATAATGAAGAACAAAATAATTTTGCTTTCACTGGTAATTGGATTGATGATAACTTTAACTGTTGTTGGTTGGTCAGTCTCAACGGCTCAAGTTCCTAAGATAGATCCCAAATGGCAAAGATTGTATTATGGAGGTTGTGGACTTGGAGGAGCTGCTTATATGGTGGCCCAGGGCGCAGCCGCAGTATTAAGGGACAAACTTCGTCTGGATGTGATCGTTGAGGCAACCGGGTGTGGAGTTGACAATGTTAAATTAGTGGACCGAATGGAAGTCCATGCAGGATGCAGTGGGTTAACAGAACCATACAGGGCATATCGGGGGATGCCTCCTTATGATAGAAAATATGCGAATCTTCGAGGGTGGTATCCATACTATGTCGTGGGTTTACATATCGTGGTATTAAAAGATAGTGCGATCAAGACACTTGAGGATCTGAGAGGGAAAAGAGTTAGTGTTCATACGAAAGGGAGTGGCAGTGAAGAGATCGTTCGTGACGCTTTTATCGGATTGGGACTTCCATATGAGGATTTTAAACCCCAATTTTTAACTTATGAAGCCGCAGAGGAGGCATTAAAGGCTCAAACAATTGATGCGGCAATATGGACAACCGGCATCCCGGTTCCCAAAATGTATGAGTTAGGTGCTACCAAGGAGTATAGAATTATAGAGGTTCCGGAGAAATTAATAAAGGAGAAGGTGATGCCACGGCTCCCAGTCTTTAATGCTGTTCACCTCGAGACTGAAAAGATATACGGCGGTGGCAAAGGTTATGTAGGTCCTCCTAAAGTGTGGATTGTAGGGACTTATACCATTGCGGAGGTCCATAAAGATCTCCCGGATGACTTAGTTTATCACATGACAAAAGTCATATGGGAGAATCGAAAAATTCTTACCAGGTGGCACCCAACACCGGCAGAGATGAATTACGAGATGGTTAAGGTGATGGAGGACTCCCTTCCGACACATCCAGGTGCGAAGAAGTTCTATGAAGAATCAGGAGTCTGGACTGAAAACCCATTGCCTATTGTCAAACCTTTAAAATAAGTGCCAAATAGGGGCAAAAGAGATCGACTTCGGAAGCTCTTTTGCCCCACGACGCACATCGAGGTGTTTAAATGAGAATAAGTGAGTTCATTTCCTTGGAAGGTAATCCTCGTCGAGAGCTTAAAGGGAAATGGGGGATTTTTATTAGGAGCTTTTCCATAATCGGAACCTTGGTATCAATATACTTAATAGCAACCGGTATGGTGACTGCTTACCAGTGGTATGCCATCTTCCTCTTTTTCACAATTTTATGCCTCATAAAGTGGAGCCCTTTTAAAACCCTTACAAGCAGCCGATTATCATTAATCATAGACGTAATATTTATCGTTGTGGGGGCCAGTGCTTGTATTTTTGCTATAGTGGATTATAATCGCTTGATTTATCGAAGTGTAGAGCCGATTAAATTGGATATCATATTTGGAATTCTTTTAATCATTTCTCTCCTTGAGCTGGGCAGGCGAGTAAATGGAATCGTCCTTTCCTCAGTTGCGATATTTTCCTTATTTTATGCATTTGGAGGGCCCCTCTTCCCCGGAACTTTCTGGCATCGGGGTTACTCATTGGAGAGGGTCATAGGCTTTCAATATTTGACGCTTGAGGGTATCTTCGGGATTCCTACTTCTATTTGCGCAACCATAATAATTATCTTTATGCTTTTCGGAGCTTTTATCAAATGGACACAAGGAATTGACTTTATTACTGATATCGCATTGGGATTGGCAGGAAGAGCAATCGGAGGTCCAGCCAAAATTTCGGTAATCTCATCAAGTTTATTTGGTATGGTGTCAGGGAGCGCAGTAGCAAATGTGACTGTGGACGGCTGGATTAATATCCCTTTAATGAAAAAACAGGGATTTGAGCCCCATGTGGCAGCTGCTATTGAGGCGGCCACATCCAGCGGTGGACAGATCATGCCACCTATTATGGGGGCTGGTGTATTTATCATGGCCTCAATAATAGGCGTCCCATACTCCACCATCATGCTTGCAGCTGTCATTCCAGCTTTAATTTATTACTTTACGATCTATTGGTCTGTCCATTTCTACGCTATTTCAAGGGGCATCAAGCCAATACCCAAAGAGATACCCTTACCAAGCATAAAGGAAGCTTGTAAGTGGGGTTGGGTATTTTTACTACCTATTGGATTATTAATCTATTTAATATTGAATTTTTATCCCATCGGGAAATCGACTATTTTCTCAATTTTGTTGATGATTATTACAACTTCGATTTTATCCCGGACACGCCTCAATATAAAACGAATATTAAATGCACTCGATGAGGCCTTCACGGATATGGTATCCATAACAGCAGCATGCGTTTGTGCTGGTATTATAATAGGTGTAATAGCCCTCACCGGTATAGGGACAAAACTTGGCTCAATGATATTGAGCCTGGCGGGAGGGAATTTTTTCCTTACACTCTTCTTATGCATGATCATCACTATTTTTTTGGGTTTGGGGTTACCGACGACTGCTTGCTATTTAGTCACCGCAAGTGTAACTGCTCCTGTTCTGATAGAAGTTGGTTTAACTCCTATAGCGGCACACCTTTTCGTTTTCATTTTCTCCGTTTTTTCTGGTTTAACACCTCCTGAGGCATTACCAGCATATGCTGCCGCAGGTATAGCTGGTTCTGAGGGGCAAAAAACAGCAGTAACTTCGATGCTGATAGGATTTGCTGCATATATTACCCCATTTCTCTTCGCTTATGATAATTGTTTCTTAGCATTCGGTTCGGGTGGGTTCAAACTCGGAGACTTAATAACTATTGGTACAACTTTCTTAGGATTTTTTATTATTCCAATGGGGATAATGGGAGCTATAAAAGGCAAAGCTTCCATTATTGAACGCCTATTACTGGTCTTAAGCGGATTTCTTTTGGTAAACTTAAATTATTTATCATCTTTAATAGGTTTTGTAATTGCAGCACCCATCATATTCATGAACATAAGGCGTAACAGGAATATTAGGTAGAATCAATAATTAATTTGGTCAGGCGAATATATGAATTGGCCAAGTTTTGTGCAGAATCGGTATTTATTAAAGATTTCTGCAGTTATTTTAATTCTATTTTTTTTATTTTTTGGATGTAGTTCAAGAGATGCTGAAAATAGGGATAGAGCGATTGCTTTAGTTCAAAATTATCAAATCGGTGGCAAAAGCGTTAATGATCGATTGTCTTATGCATTACTACATTCAACTAATGAAAAAATTAACACCATAGAATGGAATGCTTCACGAACCAATAAAAATATTTATGAAGTGACATGCACTGCAAAGGTGGGTAATAGAGAGATATTTTTCAAATGGTTAGCGAATCTTTCTTCTAAAAGAATAACCCCATTGAATATGACCACCCAGGATGTGATGGGAGGAGGTTTTTACTAAAGTAAAGAACCCAAAAGTGTGAAGAGACCCTATCTTTGAATCCAAAGCTTAAAAAGAAGTCCTTCCAGGGCATTCCTAAAGACCTGCTATATAAAAAATTGCCCCACGAAAAAAAGGGTATCTATTGTGTCTAAATCTTTCTTTAAATGGATCGTCGTTGGTATCTCCTTCATTAACATTGCAATTGCCTATGGTTTAAACTTTTCTTTTTCCATCTTTTTCGTTGCAATCCTTGAAGAATTCAAGTGGAATAGGGCTACCACTGCCGGTGTCTTCTCTTTATCGGCTCTTTTGCTTGGAATAAGCTCTTGGTTTGCAGGAGGGTTGGTAGATCGTTTCGGTTCTCGAAAGATATTGATCGGAGGGGCCATAATTCTTTCTTTTTCAACTATCGCCAGTGGATGGATTCAAGAGGTCTGGCACTTCTACATTCTTTTTGGAGTTTTAAGTGCTATTGGTACATGTGGCCTAGGGTGGGTTCCGAACTCGGTCCTCCTTTCGAATTGGTTCATTGAAAATCGTGGGACAATGGTGGGGATTGCCTTTTCAGGGATGGGGATTGGGATTCTGATTATCGGTCCTGGCGCACAATACTTCATATCCCAGTTTGGATGGCGAACTGCTTATATGCTTTTAGGATTAATAGTTTTGGTACTTTTATTGCCCTTGAACTGTATTTTGCGAGATTGGTCGAACGAAAAAGATAGTCATTCAAAAAATTATCGCCTGGTTTCAAGCGCAAAAAATTCTGATCAAATTAGCCCATTACAGAAGAAGGGGAGTAAGGGAGAGGATTGGACCCTGGGACGTTCGATGAAGACCTTGCCATTCTGGTCTCTCTTCTTTTCCTTCTTTCTCATTCCTTTAGGGATTTTTCCTGTGGTGATCCACCAAGTCGCTTATGTCATCGATCAGGGCTACAGCAGAATCCTGGCAGCTTTTATATTTGGATTAATGGGGTTACTGAGTTGCATAGGAAGACTGATTTTTGGAATGCTATCAGATCTTATCGGAAGGGAGAAGGCAGTTACATGGAGCTTTCTCTGCTCCATATTGGGAATTCTTATCCTCCTTTTTTTATCTTATTTTAAATCGGTGTTCTTGCTTTACCTTTATGCAATCCTCTTTGGTATTGGCTTTGGAGCCCGTGGTCCAATCATTACAGCGATGATGGCTGACCTGTATCAGGGCAAACATTTTGGGAGCATCTATGGTTTTATAAATATCGGTAATGGCATTGGGGGAGCATTGGGTCCTTGGCTTGGAGGATATCTCTACGACACCACTGGAAGCTACATAGTTGCATTCATGCTATGTATTCCTGTTCTCGTACTTGCCTGTATTTTTTTCTGGATAGCTGGCCAATCTCATGGGAGGAGAGCATGAAACTATTCGAACCTTATCAAATCGGAAGTCTCAAATTGAGAAACCGGCTGGTGATGGCTCCCATGTCTTGTAATTTAGCCAAAGAGGGATATGTAACAGAACGAATGGCTCGATTTTTTGAAGAGAGAGCAAAAGGAGGTGTCGGGCTCATTACGATCGGAGATGGAATCGTCGATTCTCCAGTGGGTAATAATGTCAAAGAGAGCACAGCGATTGATGACGATAAGTATATTCCTTATCTTAGAAAGCTTACCCGTGCGGTTAAGTCTAATGGTTCAAAGACCTGCCTTCAACTCTCTCATGCAGGGAGGAGGGCTGGTCGTGTCTCAAAAGGGGGTTATTTAGATATCACAAAGGGCAGAATCCCTGTAGCGCCTTCATCAATCCCTCATCCTGTTGTAGGTCAAGTGGTTCCCAAAGAACTTACTCAGGAGGAGATTGAAGAGATTGTAGAGAAATTCGGAGAAGCTTCGCGCAGGGCCATTGAGGCAGGGTTTGATGCCATTGGACTCCATTGTGCTCATATGTACCTTTGTGGCCAATTTCTTTCGCCCTGGGCGAACTTAAGGATGGATGAATACGGACGAGATTTTGAAGGAAGGCTAAAGTTTGTTTTAGAGGTGATCGATCGAATACGAAAAAAGATTGGTCAGGATTATCCCATCATTGCAAGGATAAATGGACAGGAGCCCGAGGGAGGAAATTCACTGAGTGATATACAAAGGATTGCCAAAAGATTTGAGGAGATGGGAGTTGATGCCATTCATGTCTCCGTAGGTTTCGGTGCTCCGATAAAAACACCAGGTTTCTTACCGTCTGTTACACCGATGAGGGCACCAGATGGATGTATCGTCCCTCTTGCTGAGAACATCAAAAAAGCCGTCTCAATAACCGTGATCGCTGTTAACAAGATTGGAGATATTGACTTCGCAGAGAAAATCCTTGAAGAGGGCAGGGCCGATTTAATCGCAATGGGGAGGCCCCTTATAGCTGATCCATATCTCCCTTTAAAAGGGATGGAAGGACGAAAGGGGGAGATCGTTCCCTGCATCTTCTGCTGTCAAGGTTGCATTCAGAATGTTCTTGACCGAGATGAACCGATCACCTGTACCGTTAATCCGTTAGCTGCAAGGGAAGGAGAGATTCGTATCAACCCAACTCAACAGCGAAAGAAAATTATGGTGGTTGGAGGAGGGCCAGGAGGTCTGACGGCGGCTAAGATCCTAGCTGAGAGAGGACATAAAGTGATCATTTATGAGAAAGAATCGGAGTTAGGTGGACAGTTGAAAGTGGCATCGATTCCACCTGGGAAGAAGGATATTCTCAAATTAAAGCATTATCTCATTGAGAAGATTAAAGGTTTAGGAATTGAGAGCCACAGCGGGGAAGAGGTTGACGCCGATTTGGTTGAGAAATTAAAACCGGATGTATTAGTAATTGCTGTAGGAGGAAAACCGATCATCCCTTCAATTATAGGAATTGAGATGGATCATGTTGTCTTGGCAAAGGATGTCCTTCTCGAAAAGGCCAAGGTTGGTAATTCGGTCGTAATAATTGGAGGTGGGCAGGTTGGCCTTGAGGTGGCAGAGCATTTGGCCGAAAGAGGAAAAAGAATCACAGTCATAGAAATCTTGGATGAATTGGCCCGGGGGATGCCCAGCATTGCCAAATTACCGCTTCTTTGTCGACTGGAGGAGTTGGGTGTGACAATCTGGACGAAGGCTAAAGTCAAGGAAATCCAGAAGAGAGAAGTGATCGTCCAATATAAAGGGTCGGAAAGGAGAGTAAAGGCAGATACAGTGATCATCGCTGCAGGATCGGAACCTAATACTGAATTTTTCGAAAAAATTAGAGGTAAAGTTTCTGAAGCCTATCTTATTGGGGATTCCTTCAACCCAAAAAGGATATTAGAAGCCATAGCAGAGGGATTTGAAGTTGGACTGAAGATATAGGTTGTTTTAGAGAATAGCCTCTTTGTGGCGGTGGGCATTGCATTGGATATTTACGGCTAAAGGAATGCTGGCAATGTGGGTTGGAAAGGTTTCGATGTTCACGGCGAGACAGGTAACCCTTCCACCTAATCCTCCTGGGCCGATTCCCAATCGATTAATCCTATTCAGAAGCTCCTCCTCCATCAGAGCAACTTTTGGATTCGGGCTTTTTTCTCCAATTTTTCTCAAAAGGGATTTCTTCGCAATCAGGGCCGCCTTTTCTAAATTCCCACCAATGCCAATTCCAACGATAATTGGAGGACAAGGATTAGGTCCTGCCTCAGAAACAATCCTCACCACCTCATCCATAATCCCTTCCATTCCAACAAAAGGTGCAAAGAGTTTTACCTGGCTCATCATCTCACCACCAAATCCCTTCGTCATGACATTGATCTTCAACTTGTCACCAGGAACGATATCCAAGTGGACAATTGGAGGAGTATTATCACCGAAATTCACCCGTTCAATGGGGTCTAAAGTGGATTTTCTGAAGTATCCTTCCTGATATCCTCGTCTTACCCCTTCTACCAATGCCTTATGGAGTTCTCCTCCAACAATTTGAACTTCTTGACCTATCTCCAAGAAAAGGATTGCCATCCCTGTATCTTGACAGATGGGAACTTTTTCTTTATAGGCGATCTTAGCATTTTCGATCAAATCTTTTAGGATCTGGATGCCAATGGGCGATTCTTCCATTTCAAGGCTTTTTTCGAATGCTGACAGGACATCCTCGGGTAGTTCTGTATTGGCCTGAATTACCAATTCTTTGACAGCGTTCATAATATTCTCTACATGAATCTCCCTCAATTCAAATCCTCCTGATAAACTTTTGACAAATTTTAAGATTTGGGGAGGCGAAAATCAATATCAGTGACCTGAACCCCAT
>DYHU01000234.1 GCA_020724025.1 Syntrophorhabdus sp.
TTGCGTTCTTATTTCCTTTTTAATTGCCTCGATTAAATAAGATGCGCCCATCCAGAGCCAAAGAATGGATCCGATTCGTTCAAAAAAATCTCTCCAGTGAAGGTACTTGTGTGCGAATTTGCAAAAAGAGCGAAAAAATGGCCAAGGATCACGTTAATAGATACGCATCATGAAAATTTTACACCTTAAAGGCATAAAAAGTGTCTTGACTCCTGGGGCGCAGTTCAAATCACTAACTTACTCGGAAAGGTTTCTCAATTATATAACCTATGATGAAAATGCTATGGACAATAAAATAGTGAATTATCATATAACGAATAACAGGGACAAACTGATATGGATTGTTATAAGTTCTTATCCCAGTGGTAAAACTCATCAAGGAAATTGGCAAACAAGCCAGTGCGAGCCATGCAACCCATGGAAATCTTCCCAAGAACAAGCCTATAAATAAAGCAATATAAAAGAGAATCAGAATACCTCCATACAACCTCACCACATTCTTCTGCCCGATCCTTACGCATATATTTTGCTTGCCAACAAGCCTGTCTTGAAAATAATCTGGCACCTGATTCAGTATGGATATTCCAAATAGAAGGAGTGCAGGAATCAATGATACAAAGAGCGGTTGAGCATCCATTCGCTGAGTTTGAACATAATAACTCCCAAGCATCATAAAAGGACCATAGGAAAGCGAAATTATAATCTCTCCAAATCCGCGGTACGCCAGTTTGACTGGTGGGGCAAGATAAAAGAGGGCTGCAAAGAATCCGATAAGGGAAAGAATAATTATCGGAACCCCCAATTTTAATGTGAGGAGGATTGCTACGAGGAGAGCAACAAGAAAGGTAGCGATACCAATAAGAAAAGTGCTATTCGTCACAGGTTTAGGATTTAGTTGGAATATGCGATCCGTACCTATGTGCCAGTCAAAAAACTCATTGAAAGCCTCAACCCCGATGAGAACAAACACAAGACCTCCAAGACCTATGAGAAACAGGGAAGGATTAAATCGCCCTTCATCATAAAATGCCACTGCCCCTCCCAAGCCATAAGGCAAGAGTCCGGCAACTACCAAAAATCTATATCGGACAAGTGTTGTCAGTCGGGATAAAGTACCAGCCATTTATTTGATTCTTTTAAGAGTTTCGTGTCGTTTATAACCCTTTTTGTAAAAGCAATAACCTCGGGCTCCTGCCATGCCCTCTTATACCGCTGCCAGACCTCAGAAAGACTATGCTTTCTAAGATCGCCACAGATAAACGGAAGCGGCCCGATAATCTTGACCTTACCATTGGGAATGACGAGGAGACTTGCGGAAGGGTACTCCAGACGATATTTTAATTCTTCTATGACATCGTAGGGATAATAATATACTTTCATCTTCCCATCATATTTAGCTTGCTTTTCCTTTAAAACTTCAAAGAATTCCACATATTCTTCATCAGATGGACATAGAATATCCCAGTTCTGTGCTGCACGTCCGATACGCATAATTTTTCCTGTGTAAAAACCGTAAATTCCCATCTTATAGGCCATTTCAATGACGTCACCTGTTTCGTGAATGTTGAACTTTGTGGGGACGAACACTATCTCTGTATTAACACCTGCCTCTACAAGATATCGACAGGCATCAATGGTCTTCTGCCAATTTCCTTTCAGTCTTAACCTCTCAAAGGCCTGGGGTGTAGCACCATCTACACTCACCTGTACAGATCGAAACCCAAGTTCTGCAAAACGATTAGCCAATTCACGGTCGATCAAAAGACCATTCGTTTCCACCTTTAGACTCACACCGTGGTTTCGAAGAAACTCGCTAATCTCTAAAAAGTCCGAATGTAGGAGGGGTTCTCCTCCAGAAATTGCTACATAAGGGATCCTCAGCTCCACAATCTGTTTTAAAAAGTCTATGATTTCTTCTTTTATGAGTTCATCTGGCATATCGTGCCCCGCCTCTTCACAACAATGGAGGCAATAAAGGTTGCATGCAGAATTCAATTGCCAAGCGATAAATAACGGTGCCTCAAAGTCTGTGAAGCTACTCCCTTCAATGGGTTGCTCATTTAGTAGTGGACGCAATTCATTTTCTATCATCTCTGCTCCTCCCATTTGATCATGCCATTGTCTTTCAACATTGTGACGAATTCCTTCACATCCTCTTTAATTATCTCGGGGTCGCAACCATAATTCTTTACCAAATCAATGATCACCTCTTTAAGCTCTTTCCCTTCCTCAAGGAGACGTAGAATTTCTGCACCTGTTTCATTTGTCACAAATACTTTCTCGCGTAGCGTCTCAAACAGGACTGCTCCAAATTTTTCCTGCCGCACTTTCAGATGTTTTTCAAATTTCATATTTCCTCCTATAGCTATGAAACAACATGGGCAGAATTCAGGCCCCCGTTAGGATTAGAGAGTAAGGCAAATCATTGCAGTCACCCTTCGAGGGCCTGAATTCATGCTACATACGGATTAGGTGAACCTGATGTATGGCTGTGCCATCACACGGCCGGATACATCCTCGAGTACCGGTTTCTTCCATTCTTTTTCCTTATCCTTCTTAGCCTTCTTTCCGGCCTCGCCTCTGAGGCCACTCTTTTCCTCCTTTTTCTTCTCCATCTTTATTCACCTCCTTTCTGTGGAAGTTGTCCGAAAAAAGTCAGCCATTCTTAGTCCGAGATCCTTTTCTACCTTTGGCTGCTGACTGTCGATTACAACTTGTGACCATATGGTCATTTTATTTCTAAAAAATTAAGTGGACAGTCCCTTCTTGAGTATCTCTACCATCTCGTTGACCCGCTGTTCTATGATTGGTCCCTCCATTCTATATATTCTGACTCCTGAATCTAAATATGGAACGGCATAGGCCTGTAAAAAGCGATCCATCACTGCATCTAAAAGAAAAACAGCCACTTTCACATCCACGTCCTTCCGGATTTCACCTTTCTCTTTTCCCTCGGTGAGCAAGGAGGTTAAGTATTCAGAGGAAAAAAGACGAATCTTGTGAAGGAGATCTTGTCGAAAAGGAGCCTCCCTCTCAAACATCATCTTCAGGTAGATGCGGTAAATAGAAGGATTCTTATCAATAAAATCCACTCCCACAAGAAGGGATTTCTTAATCCTCTCAAAAACAGGATCATCCTTCGTTTCGTTTTTGACCTCCTTAAGAGTCTTTCGGACCAGTTCGACTGCATAATCAAAGATGTGAAGAAAAAGACTCTTCTTATTTGTGAAATATTGGTAGATAGAGCCTTTTGCGATCCCTAACTTCGAGACGATCAGGTTGATGCTGGCCCCTTCGTAACCCCTTTCAGAAAATTCCTCAATGGCCGTTTCTAAAACTCGCTTCTGCTTCTCCTCGGCCAAATTAAAAAAGGTTTTCTTCGCTTCCATACGTTGTCTTTAAAAATATTCTTCTTTTATGACCACATGGTCATATTATAACGCCTCTAAAAAGAAAGTCAAGTCAATTTTTCTTTTATCACCGCCAATTCTGAAGAATGTATTCTGTTGGATCTATGACACCAGCTTCTCTGAACCCTTTTTTCCTGAGGAGACAACTGTCGCACTGTCCACAAGCCTTCCCTTCCGGTGAGGGATCATAACAACTGTGGGTCAGGCGATAATCAACACCAAGTTGTATCCCTCTCCGAATAATTTCTGCTTTGGTCATGCGGATGAGAGGTGTCCTGATGGTAATTTTAATCTTGCCCTCTATGGCCGCCTTGATAGCCAAGTTTGCCATGGTCTCAAAAGCTCTGATATATTCAGGACGACAATCGGGATAACCTGAATAGTCGATCGCGTTCACACCAATAAAGATATCTGATGCTTCCAGCACCTCGGCCCATGCCAAGGCATAGGAAAGGAAGATGGTATTGCGAGCTGGGACATACGTTACTGGTATTCCTTTCTTCATCTCCTCTTCACTTCTTGCTTTTGGCACTTCAATATCATCGGTCAACGCTGAGTCGCCTATCTTTTTCAGGTCGATACGGATAACAATATGCTTTCTTGCACCAAGTGATCTTGCCACTTTCCTCGCTGCCTTTAATTCCAGTGCGTGGCGTTGTCCGTAGTCGAAGCTTAAACTGTAAACTTCATAACCTTCCTCTTTGGCGATGGCCATGAGGGTAGTGGAATCCAGTCCTCCACTGGAAAGAACAACGGCTTTCTTCTTTTTGGTCATTTGTAATCCCATTTTTTAAACTCCTCTTCTATTTGGATCCCAAATGATCTTGTGAAGTTGAAGGTGAAGTCTCACATTTAAATGATCCTCAAGGATCCATTTCGCTAACTCTCGAGGTTCCATCCTCTGGAAAACCGGTGAAAAGTGAACACGATTCATCCTTGAAGGAGTTATATTCATGTGGTTTAGGATTTCCTTAGCATATTCATAATCTTCTCGACCCGAAATGACAAATTTAATTTCATCTTGATCTGTTAACCTATCAAGATTTTTCAAATCATTTTGTCTCACTTCACCGCTTAGGGGACATTTAATATCAACAATCCTAATACAACGATCGTCAACCTGACTGATGTCTTGGCTGCCATTGGTTTCCATCAAAACCTGGTAACCCTTTTCTATCAAACATTGAACTAGGGAAGGCGTCTCTTTTTGAATTAAAGGTTCCCCACCGGTAATTTCAACAAGAGGACATTTGTAAATAAAAAGACGATCCACGATTAAGTCGATTTCCATCTCCTCTCCTTCATTATAAGCATATTGGGTATCGCAGTAGGAACATCTAAGATTACATCCCGTGAGTCTGACAAAAACGCAGGGACGCCCTGCGTATGAGGATTCCCCCTGTATGCTGTAAAATATTTCACTCACCATTAAGGCCATTTACTCCTCCCAATAAAAAGCACCCGCTTCAGGAGTTTCAGAAGCTTTCACTTTTGAGACTTTCACAACATCTGAATTGAGCTTCTTTCCAAATGCATAATAAAGGAATTTTGCAATATTCTCAGACGTTGGGTTAACCTTTTGGAAAGTCGGAAGTTCGTTGAGGTTAAAGTGATCGAGTTCTTGAAGAACTCCTTTGATCTCCCTTTGGATGTCCCGAAAATCGATACCGATACCAATCTCATTTAATTCTTTACATTTCACAAAGACCTCAATAATCCAATTATGCCCATGTACTCGAGCACAGTCTCCTTGATAACCTTTTAGAGAATGAGCAGCAGAAAAATGAGTTTTTACGTAAATTTCAAAAACCCCTGGCATATTTCCTCCTTTCTATGATGATCGGGGTACTTAAATCTCTACTGGATTTAAGATTGATTGCAAAGGAGTTTAGCAAAATCTTCTGGGACTTGAAAGGAACCACATTGAATCCATTCTTTCTGAATATTCGATAGAGCCCAGCCACGATCAAACTTTTTCCAATATAAGAACCTGTTCCCTGGATCATCAGAAACTTCATCTTTTCCCTCCAAAAGCCTCTGAACGGATCATCCTGACCAATACTTCCAGTCCCTTTGCGATCTCATCATATTTTCTCAGATACATCGGCCTCAGCAAAAGTGGCCATTTCGTCAAGAATTTTAAGACTGGCCTCAACTAAAAATATTCCCAGTGCCGCTCCTGTTCCCTCACCTAAACGGAGGTCGAGGTTCAGCAAAGGTTTCAGGCCGAGATGTTCCAGAATGATTTTATGTCCCTGCTCGGCTGATTGATGAGCGGCAATAAGGTATGGTTTTACTTGAGGTGAAAGGGAAGTTGCAATCAAGGCTGCTGCACCCGAAATGAAGCCATCAATCACAACGGGAATCCGGTATTTTGCTCCGGCCAATATCACTCCCGCAATCCCTCCTATCTCAAATCCTCCTACCTTTGACAGGACATCAATCGCATCCTTCGGATCAGGACGATTGATCTCAAGCGCCTTTTCAATCACCTTCACCTTTTGCCTCCATCCCTCATCGTCAAGACCTGTCCCCTTCCCTGTGACTATGGACACATCGGCACCCGTAAATGCGGCCGTTATGGCACTGGAAGGAGTGGTGTTTCC
>DYHU01000235.1 GCA_020724025.1 Syntrophorhabdus sp.
TGGATCCAGAGCCATTGATCTGGATACTGGCGAATGATCGATTCAAGAACCTGGTTAAAGAGCTGGGTATTGGCTTCCACGTCCTGCTTAAAAACACCGGTGTGAATCAACTCGAGGGGGTCCCTGACCACGAGACGATGTTTCCAGAATCCCTCCCGGACCATAAAAACGGGCAGAACCGGAGCACCGCTTTTGATCGCCATGACCGCCAGGCCGGCAGTGGTCGGCACCTTCCTTCCGAAAAAGTCAGCCCAGACCCCTTTGCTTCGTTTCCCCCTCTGATCAAACAGAATTCCAACAATCTGGTTCCGGGAAAGGGCCTGCACGACCTTCTGAGTTGCATTCAATGGAGGGATGATCTCCAGCCCTATTTCATTTCTGGTCCTGATAATCCATCGCTCTAACCATGGATTCCGTTTGATAGGCTTGGCAATGGCCAGGATCGGTTTCTTGATGACCCTCGCCATCGGGGCCATCAACTCCCAGTTCCCAAAATGCCCGAGCAGCAGGAGTGCTCCTTTGTTCTCCTCAAGAACCTTCAATGCCTTATCGAGCCCTTCTACGGTTACCTTTTTATCATAGGTTTCCATATCCATCTTTGGAATCTGGAAAAACTCAATGGCCATCATTCCAAGATTCTGGAAGTTCTTTCTGGCTATGGAATGCATCTCCTCTTCCGACTTCTCCTGACCGAAAGCAAGATGAAGATTTTGAATGGCGATTTTTCGATGTTTTACATCGAGGCAATACATCACATTCCCCAGCTGCCTTCCAATCCAGAGGGCAAACCCCTCCGGCAGAAGATTGATGAAAAAACTAAACACCCTAAGCGTCAGGTAAATGATAAGAGAGATCATCTCGCAAGCCTGCCGTAGGGAACGGTTTCAAACCGTTCCCTACTACTCTTCTCCTTGATAAGGCAGGGCCTCATCAATGAGCATGATTGGAATGTCGTCTTTTATCTGATAAAGCAATCGACAGGACTTGCAGATCAGACCATCTCCTGCCTTGTTTAAAAAAATATCTCCCTTGCATTTCGGACAGGCTAAAATGTCGAGCAGTTCCTTGCTGAGCGCCATCTTCAACCTCCTATCGAAAGTTGACCTTATCTTTCACTTTTCAACTTCTTGCTTAAGAATCCATTGGACCGCCTCAAAAAGATCCTGAGCCACATAATCCGGCTTTGATTTCCACTGGTCTCCCAAATATTCCCACTCCCCTTTGCCGTATCCTGTGAGGACCAGAATGGTCTTTGCCCCGGTCCGTCGGCCAAATTCCATATCCGCCCCCCGGTCCCCGATCGCATAACTTTTGGAACAGTCGATATTCAACTCCCTCAGGACAATATCGATCAAACCCGTTTCCGGCTTTCTGCAACCACACCTCTGACGGTAAGGTGGCTCCCCCACATCGGGGTGATGCGGGCAGTAATAGATTCCATCGAGGTAGGCCCCTTCATTTTTCAAAAGGTCTTTCATCTTCTGGTGAACCTTAAGGATCAGTGATTCCGGAAAATAACCTCTGGCCACACCGGATTGATTGGTGATGACGATGGCCTTGATACCGTGTTGGTTTAATAACCGGATGGCTTCTCCCACCCGAGAAAGAAGTTTAAATCTTTCGATGTGGTTCACATAACCGACCTCTTCATTGATTGTTCCGTCCCGATCAAGAAAAACCGCTTTGTATCCCATGATCACTCCTTTATAAAACTCCGCATTCCGAATTCGTTACTCCCCATCTCCCAATCTCCTCATCCCCCTATCACTCCTTCTCCCCATCTCCCTAATTCAAAATGACCAGGTGGAGTGAACCTTAAAAAGGACTGGTGGGTCATCCAGTCTCCCACATTGAAATAGAGACATCTCTTTCCATCGACCTGCTCCCCCATCTCCTCGGGAAAATGGGAGTGGCCGAGGATTACGATATCAAACCCCTCTAAAAATTTTTGATGGGCAAAGGTTTTGAACTCCGGAGGCGGGTCGGGGGGAATGACGGCATGATTTTTTTGATAACTCCTTTTGCTGAGCCATCGTGCAACACGACGGGAGAATCCGGGACCGACCACTTCAATGAGACCATAGGTCCACCGGTTCTTGATCATTTTTTGGAAGGCCCGATATCTCCACAGTTTCGGATTGGACAGGTCTCCATGAGAGATAAAAGCCCTTCTTCCTCCCAGCCTCTCCTCATTCCCTTCAGGATAGACCTCCACCTCCATCCCGAATCTCTCTGAGAAGAAGGAGTGGAGGAAGAAATCGTGATTTCCCTCGAAGTATTTGATCCGAATGCCCTGACGATATAAGTTTTGAAGTCCTTTTAGGATGGGGAGGTAATCCGCAAAAGGAAAGGGCTTCCCGCTGGATGGAGTCCCTTTAAAACCGAAGAGAAATTCGAAGAGGTCACCCAGAATCACCAGATGGCTCATCCGCTCCTTCTCCGAATTTAAGAACCTGAGAAAGACTTCCATGGCCTCGGGTTCCCTTCCGCTAAAATGGGCATCGGAGACGAAGATCCAGTCCTTTTCAGTGTGAGTCAATATCAATCCCTTACCTTCCTACGCCGCAGTAATGGAAGCCCAGCCGCTTCATATGGTCGGGATCATAAACATTTCTCAGGTCGATGAAGATGGGCTTTTTTAATAACGCTTTAATGCGGGGGAGGTCGAGTCGCCGGAATTGATTCCACTCGGTCACCAGAACAAGGGCATCGGCTCCGCTGGCCACATCGTAAGCATCTTTCCCGTATTCCACCCCGGGAAGGACCGCCCTTGCCTCTTCCATGGCTGCCGGGTCGAAGACCTTCACCTTTGCTTCCATTTCGAGAAGCCCCCGGATGATGGCAATCGAAGAGGATTCCCGGATATCATTCGTATTCGGTTTGAAGGAAAGTCCAAGGATGCCAATTCTCTTCCCTCTGAGATCTCCCACCATCTCCTGAATCTTATGCACCATCCTCTGCTTTTGAACTTCATTCGCCTGAATGACGGAATCGAGGATTCTAAATGTGTATCCCTTTTCACGGGCTATTCTCGAAAGGGCGCGGGTATCCTTCGGAAAGCACGAGCCTCCATAACCCGGACCCGGATGAAGAAATTTTTTCCCAATCCTTCCGTCCAACCCCATGGCCTTGGCCACATGGTGGACATCCGCCCCCACCTTCTCGCAGAGATTGGCAATCTCATTGATGAAAGTCACCTTGGTGGCTAAAAAACTGTTCGTCGCATATTTGATCATCTCCGCGGACTCAAGAGAGGTGAGAATGAACGGAGTCTCGATGAGGTATAAGGCGCTGTAAATATCCTTCATGATGGCTACTGCCTGCTCGCTCTCCGCACCGATGACGACCCGATCCGGCCGCATGAAGTCCTCTATGGCAGAGCCTTCCCTCTGAAATTCCGGATTGGAAACGATGTCGAAGGGAGCAGGCTGCGGTTGATGCTTCTGAATCAATTCCTTCAGCCAGCGTGCTGTACCCACAGGGACGGTTGATTTCATCACCACCACTTTGTAACCATCCATCCAGCGGGCGATCTCCTTGGCCACTTCCTCAACGAACCGGAGATCGGCGGAACCGTCTTCCCTGGGAGGCGTTCCTACAGCGATGAAGATCACCGGGCTCGATTTTACTCCCTCTTCGATGCTTGAGGAAAAACGGAGTCTGCCTTCCCTTGTACTTTTGGCCACCAGATTATCCAGCCCCGGCTCATAGATCGTGATCTTCCCCTGCTTGAGGAGATCGATCTTCTGGATATCATTATCCACACAGATCAAATTCATTCCGAACTCTGCCAGGCAGGCTCCGGTCACCAGTCCCACATAACCTGTTCCGATCATGCAGATGTTCATCGTCAACTCCTTCATTCAACCCGATTCCCCATCCTTTTGGAGGATGGATAAAAAGTCTTTCAGGGCTTCAGACCAGGTCCGCAGTTCGATCCCGATCTCCTTTTTAAATTTTTCCGTGCTGAGGACCGAATACGATGGTCGGGCCGCTTTTCTGTCCAGCTCTCCTGATGAGATGGGAAGTACTTTCACACCCTCTATCTCTGATAGTTTCAATATGGCCTGGCCAAAGTCATACCAGGAACAGAAATCACTGTTGGTCACATGAAAGATTCCGCTTGCTTTTTTCCGGATCAACAGGGCGATGGCCCTGGAAAGATCGATCGTGTAGGTGGGAGATCCGATCTGGTCGTTCACGATCGAGAGGACCTTCTCGGAATCGAGTCGTACCGACTTCTCTTTTGCCTGGCGGAGAATAGCGGTAACGAAATTCTTCCCGAATTTTCCGTAGAGCCACTGGGTCCGGATGACCAATCCATCTCCGGCTAATTCCAGGACATATTGTTCCCCTTTCCATTTTGAGCGGCCATAAGTATTAAGGGGGTTGGGCGGATCGTCTTCACGATAGGGCTCGGTTTTCTTTCCATCGAAGACATAATCGGTGCTCAGATAGACCCCCCTTGCCCCGCATCGCTTGACACCCAAGGCGATATGTCTCATCCCATCCGCATTGGCGGAAAAAGCCTCCTGCTTATTCGACTCACAACCATCCACATCGGTGTAGCCGGCCAAATTGATGACGATCGCCGGTCGAACCTCCTCGATCTTGGTGACGGTGTCCTGCTCCTTCCGGATGTCGATCTCATCGATGTCCCATCCCAGGACTTCGTCATCGGGAAAAGAGGACTGAAGTTCTTTCATCAGATCTCTTCCCAGCATTCCTTTGGCTCCGATCACCAGTATCCGATTCATCTCATCAAATTTGAAAACTTAATCAAAAATATTTGAAATTTTTGTATTGCTTTTTTTGTCATTCCTGCCCCGTAACAGAGTACGGGATAAACTCCAGCAGGAATCCAGACGCCGTCCCTGCGAAAGCAGGGAACCATAAACATAAGAAACTGGGTTCCTGTTTCCACAGGAAACCCTGGATGCCGCATCAAGTGCGGCATGACATGCCAACCAAATGTAAAGGAGCGTTAGACGCACTACATTAGCGGTCCTGATACATCCGTTTGTAATAGTCCAGATACTCCCCTGTCTTGATCTTTTTCCACCATTCCCGGCGGGTTTGATACCATTCAATCGTCCGGTTGATCCCTTCTTCAAAAGAGACCGTGGGTGTCCACCCCAGTTCCTTCTCGATCTTGGAAAAGTCAATGGCATACCGCCGGTCGTGACCGGGACGGTCCGCAACGTATCGGATCAGGGAATGGGGTTTCCCCAGTCGATCCAGGATGCTCTTGGCCACATAGAGATTGGTCCTCTCGCTTCCACCTCCTATGTTGTAGACCTCTCCTTCCTTCCCCTTTTGGAGTACGCTATCCAGAGCCCGACAGTGATCCTCCACATAGATCCAATCCCGGATATACATCCCGTCGCCGTAAATGGGAAGCTCCTTATCTTCCATCGCATTGGAAACCATCAGCGGGATCAGTTTTTCGGGAAATTGGTAAGGACCATAATTATTGGAACATCGCGTGATGACGGCGGGAAGGCCGTAAGTATGGTAATAAGCCCGGACCATCATATCCGCCGCCGTCTTACTCGCTGAATAGGGGCTGTTGGGAGCCAGTGGAGTCTCCTCGGTAAAAACTCCTGTCTCTCCCAGGGAGCCATAGACCTCATCGGTTGAGATATGGAGAAAACGAATCTTTTGCCTGGGGAAAACCTTTCTCACCGCCTCCAGAAGGACGAAAGTCCCGAAGATGTTCGTTTTCATAAAGGCGCCCGGATCTTCGATGGAGCGGTCCACATGGGATTCGGCCGCAAAGTTGACGATGGCATCCACCCCTTTCCGGATCAGATCCTCCATGGCGGACGTTTCGGCAATGTCTCCCCGGATAAAATGGTAACGGGGGGAATGGGAGAGGTCGGAAAGGTTTTCCAGGTTACCGGCATAGGTCAGTTTATCGACATTGATGATCGAGACCTCCGGATAACTCTTCAAATAATACCGAATGAAATTGCTTCCAATAAATCCACAGCCGCCTGTCACCAGTAGTCTCAT
>DYHU01000236.1 GCA_020724025.1 Syntrophorhabdus sp.
AAGGGTCTCCCTGGGAAAAAGATCTTTGAAGATGCTCGACTGCTTCTGGAGAAATATTCAAAATAAAAGGATAAGAGTGCCGACCATTGACGAGTAGGAAGATCGTTTCATTTAAAAAGGTAATAGCTTTTGAGGAGGTGGAGGAGGTTCCTGCCATTCCTTCGGTGAGTGGTTGGGTCGCCAAATTTTCAGGGGTCCCTCTTAGGGAACTTCTTTTCGATCCAGAGGCCTTTGTCAGTGCCCAGATCAATGCCCAGAAAGAGATTGGATACGATGCCCTCTTCGCCTACCTTGACGCACTCTATATCCCCGAGGCATTTGGGTGTCCTCTTGTCTTCCGTTCTTCAGGGGCGGATGTTTCTCCACTGGAGATTGAGAATGAGGAGGATGTGAATGCCCTGCCTATCCCAGATGTCCGAAGGGATGGGAGACTTCCAATCATCCTCCATGTTGCGCAACAACTGATAGGATTTCCTGAGAGAGAAGTGCCAGTGTTGGGTCTTGTGGAAGGGCCCTTTACAACTTCTTCTCGGATCCTTGGCACAGAAAAGATGATGAGGGGGCTCATCAAGAAAAAACTTATGGTCGAGAGGATGATAGAAAAAGTCGGCCAACTCCTTTCCGGTTTTGGCCATGCCCTCACAGAGATCGGAATTGACGGATTGATCATTGCAGACCCTGTGAGTTCCTCAACCATGATCTCTCCGAAGGTCTATTCTGAATTTGTCCTTCCCGATCTCCAACGTTTGATCACCGAGTTGAGGATCCCGGTCATCCTCCATGTCTGCGGAGATACTCAATCCGTCCTTCCTCTGATGGTCGAGACCGGAGCGAGGATCTTAAGTCTTGATCAGTGCATGGACCTCAGGCTTGCAAGGGAAACAGTGGCCGGCCGCTGCGGAATTGGAGGAAATGTCGACCCCATCGTCCTCCTTTTTGGGACACCTGAAGATGTGAAACGAGAGACCTTGAGATCTCTTGAACAAGGTGGAAAGAAAGGGTTTATTCTGATGGCTGGATGTGCTGTCCCACCCGGAACACCGATGCAAAATTTGAAGACGATGATAGAGGTGGCGAGATATCTGTCATGATATGAAAATGGCAAACTACAGAGCATATAGCACATAGGGGAAAATTTTTGGGTTAGGAAGATGCCTATTCGGAAAACATTTTGTTCAATTTGTAACCCTCATAGCCATTGCGGTATCAATGCTCATGTGAAAGATGGCCAGCTGATCGAAGTGGAAGGGATGGCAGAGCATCCTGCCAATGAAGGAACTCTCTGTGCAAAAGGGGCGGCGAGTCTCCAGTATGTTTATGCAAAGAATCGGTTGAAATATCCGATGATACAAAGAGGAGAGCGGGGAAGCAAAAATTGGGAGCGGATCTCTTGGAAGGAAGCCCTTTCTGTGATCGCCTCCAGACTGATTGAGATTCGAGATCAATATGGTCCGGAGTCAGTCATTTTTTATGCAGGTTATCCAAAATGGTTCCGGCCTTTTCTTCAGCGTCTGGCCCATGGCTTTGGTTCTCCCAACTATTGTACAGAATCAAGTGTCTGCTCTTCCGCGCCAAGTATTGCGGGGAAAATTACCTATGGATATTTTGGCCGGCCAGACCTTCCCAGAACACGATGCCTTCTCAACTGGTCTGCCAATCCTTTTTACACAAATGCCACATTGACCAGGTATCTGCTCGATTTGAAAGAAAAAGGAGTAAAATTCATCTCCGTAGATCCCAGAGTCTCGTCTTTTGCAGAGAAGGCAGATCTTCATCTTCAACTCAGGCCCGGAACAGACGGGGCACTGGCACTGGGAATGATCCGGGTTTTGATTGAAGAGAACCTTTACGATCATGATTTTGTGGAGAAGTGGGCTTTAGGTTTTAATGAATTGTGTGATTATCTCGAAGAACATCCCTTAGAGTGGACGGAGAAGATCACAGGAGTTCCGAAAGAGAAGATTCAAGAAGCGGCAAGACTCTACGGGATGACCAAACCCGCTTCACTAATGACCAGTTCCTCTTCCACCACCCACCATCTCAATGGATTTCAGAATCACAGGGCCATTCTCCTCCTGCCAGGGTTGACTGGCAACTTCGATATTCCGGGTGGAAATTGGGTGGAACCGATCACCTATCTTTACACGAATAGCGGAGCCCCCACCAACGAAGATAAAGTTCGGCTTATTGAAAGGATGAAAGACCTTCCTCCTCGAATTGGGGAAGATCGATTTCCGATCTGGTGTCGTTACTACCCAGAAACCCATTCCATGGCAATACCTTTTCAAATTCATTCTGGGAGACCTTATCCTCTGAAGGCTTTTATCGGTTTTGGTGCCAATTACAGGATGTGGCCGGGTTCTGATTTTTTTAAACAGTCCCTTTTAAGTCTTGACTTTCTGGTGAACACCGATCTTTTTCTTACCGACACTTGTCAATGGATGGACTTAGTTCTGCCTGCAGCGACATCTTTTGAACGGGCGGAACTGAAGCATTGGAATTCCAAATATCTGATGTTGACGTCACCTGTGATAGACCCTGTTGAAGAATCTCGTTCGGATGTTGAGATCATCTTCGACATGGCTAGACATTTAGGCCTGGAAAACCTCTTCTGGAATGGAAACTTTGATGCTGCCATCGATGAACTGATGGCGCCCTCTAATTATACCGCCGAAGAACTTCGAAGGTGTCCAGAGGGAACTTACGTGAGTAATCCTTTGAAGCCAGGATATAAAAAGTATGAAAAGACAGGTTTTCCTACCCCTTCTGGTAAGATGGAGATCACTTCAACCATCTTGAAGGAAGCAGGATTCGATGCCCTCCCCATCTATAGGGAACCACAGCATCCTTCTCTCTCGAAAGATCCTTCCCATTATCCTCTTATTCTCAATACAGGATCTCGACTCCCAATGTTTTTACATTCTGAGATGCACAATGTCCCTTGGTGTCAGGAATTGAGAAAGGATCCCCTTTTGGATATGAACCCTTTTGACGCTTCGGAGCGTTGCATCAGACCTGATGATTGGGTTTGGCTGGAAACGGCCAGAGGAAAGATTCGCGTTAGAGCGAACCTCACTGAGACAGTCCTTCCAGGAGTTGTCCATATGGCCCATGGCCTTCAAGAGGCAGACGTGAATCTTCTGATTGAACCGGACTATCTCGATCCCATCTCTGGATTTCCGGGATTTAAATCATTAAGGTGCCAAGTGACAAAGGCAGATTAAATAAATGGAAAAGTCGATGCAAAAAGGATTTTATCTTGATCTCACTCGTTGCACTTCTTGTTATGCCTGTGTGGTTGCCTGCAAGGCCCATCATGCCATACAAGAGGAGACGGTCTATTGGAGGAGAGTGTTGACTCTGGAGGGGGGGATATGTCCCAATGCCCGTGTGGCAAATCTTTCACTCTCATGCTTGCATTGTGCCATTCCTGCTTGTAGAGTGGTCTGTCCCACCAAAGCGATTTATAAACGAAGGAAGGATGGTTTGGTATTAGTGGATCCGAATTTTTGTATCGGGTGCAAAATGTGTTTAATGGTCTGTCCATTTGGCGTCCCGCAATTTGGTAGAAATGGAAAGATGCAGAAATGCAATTTCTGCTTGGACCGATTAGAGAAAGGACTGAACCCGGTCTGCGTCAGTATCTGCCCTGCCAGAGCACTCCATGCAGGATCACTAGATGAACTCTCATTGCTGGTTGCTCGAAAATCGGCCCGTCAACTCATCCAAAGTACAGAACCCTCTTTTTTCATTTAAGCCCTCTCAGGCAGAAAAGGGGGAGCTCCCCTCACCGGGGGTGAATTTAAGTCAAAGAGGAAACAATCGATGAAAAGAATATTTGCGATGACAAAAAGCCTAAGTCGGTTGATGTACTGGATTGCCGGTGTCGCCCTTACCTCGATTGTGTTTCTAACGGTCGCTGATGTTATCCTGAGAAGGTTCAAGATGCCGATCGATTGGACTTACGAGGTTGTTGTCCTCCTCGGGGCAATCGCTATTGGGTTCTCTATTCCCCAAGCTACCTTAGATAAGGGTCATGTCATTATGGATTTCATTATTGGAATACTTCCCCAAAGATGGCAAAGGATGTTCAATGCCATCACTCGATTTCTTGGAATGGCGATGTTTGGCGTCTTCGGCTGGAGAATCTTCTCCTATGGGAATAACCTCTCTAAATCTGGAGAAGTCTCTCCTGTTCTTCAGATGCCAACATATCCCGTCGCCTATGGCATTGGGGTTTGCTGTTTTGTTGTGTGTCTGGTCCTTTTTTATGACCTGTTGCAAAAAATAAAGGGGGTGAAAGTTTGAGTATAATAACTATCGCTGTTTTGATTATTCTGTTGCTTTTTATACTTTTCCTTATGGGCCTTGAAATTGGTTTTTCAATGGCCCTGGCAGGCTTTATCGGATATGCCGCCATCGTGAATATCCAAGCAGCTCTGAATCTTGTAGCCATGGATATATTCACCGTCTTCTCATCATATGGTTTCCTTGTTATACCTCTATTTGTACTTATGGGCCAGATTGGAGCAAGTGCTGGAATCTCAAAAAGCCTTTATCATTCCGCTTACAAATTTATCGGCCATGTCCCTGGCGGACTTGCCATAGGGACGGTTGCCGCAGCAACCGCTTTCAAAGCCATATGCGGATCATCCCCTGCCACAGCAGCAACCTTTGCCACAATCGCTGTGCCCGAAATGGACAGATATGGTTATGATAAGAGGCTTTCATGTGGAACTGTTGCGACTGTGGGGACTTTGGGGGTCATCATTCCCCCGAGTGTCACCCTGATTATATATGGGATTCTGACAGAAACATCGATTGGCAAATTGTTTTTAGCAGGAATCATTCCAGGTCTTATGATAGCCTTCTCTTTTATAGTCACTCTGTATGGTTGGTGTAAAATAAACCCAAAAATGGGGCCAGGGGGTGAGAAATCCACATGGAGAGAGAGGTTTGCTTCTCTTCCAGCTGTATCAGGGGTGATGATCGTCTTTCTTGTAGTTGTGGGAGGCCTGATGAAGGGATTTTTTACACCTACAGAGGCTGGAAGCGTAGGGGCATTTGCCGTACTCGTTCTCGTGGTCGCCAAGAGGGATATCAATCTGAAAGGCTTTATAAAAACGGTCATGGACTCTTTGCATATTGCCTGCATGATTTTAATGCTCCTCGCAGGTGCAACGATCCTTGGCCATTTTTTTGCAGTCACAAAGATGCCTTACATCCTTGCAGAGTGGCTGGGCGACCTCCCGGTTCACCGAAATATCATTATCATCATCATTATCTTTGCCATTCTCATTGGGGGGTCCTTCATTGAGGATCTGGCATTCATCATTCTTGCCATCCCGGTCTTCCTGCCACTCGTCTTGAGGTTAGGTTTTGATCCGGTTTGGTTTGGCGTGATCGTATGTGCCACCTGCATGATCGGAATTATCCTGCCCCCTATGGCTATCAATGTTTTTGTGGTATCAGGCATCACCAAAGTCCCCATCGGTACGATTTATAAAGGGATCTATCCATATATCGTGGGGATGTCAATATGCTTACTGATCCTCTTATTGTTCCCCCAGATCTCTTTATGGCTTCCGAATCTGTTGATGAAATGATGTCATCCATGGAGATGGATATCCTGCCAACGGGTTCACTGGAAGAGAAAAGAAATCGGGGAACATTTTAGGGTTTAGGAGGTTGTAGGTTGTATGGTTTTTTTGTTTACCCTTCTGTTATTAGATCTGGTGTTCTTGATCGGGGCCATCATCTTTATGAGGGATTCGGTGAGAGAGCAAGAATTTCGGGCCGTGAAGATTGGAAATATCGGCATCGCATTGATGATCCTATTAGGCACCTTAATCCTATTCTTACCGGACCTTCGCTGGTCTGTGGTCATTCTCTTTGCAATATTGGTTCTCTTACTTCTTCTCTGCCTCATTCCAGGGAGATCAAACCCTCAGGCTCTTAAAGGAACGGAGTCCTACATCAG
>DYHU01000237.1 GCA_020724025.1 Syntrophorhabdus sp.
ACAAAGGCCGGAGAGGACTTCAAGGAGGACTTAAATCTCAAGGGGCAATTCCGTCCTCTTCGTCCCCTTCAAAAAATGGTCCGGTTAATCATCGGCTATCTCCATCTCCTCATGGCCATCGCCTGGTTCGGAACAATCCTCTATGTCCACATACTCTTGAAACCGGCCTATGCGGCAAAGGGGCTTCCGAAAGGGGAATTGATTCTTGGGTGGCTTGGAATCGTCGTCCTCTCCATCACAGGAGTTCTCCTGACGATTTCCCGAATGCCGACCTGGGAGGCCTTCTATACCACAAGATTTGGAATTCTGCTGAGTCTTAAAATCTTTCTCTTTCTCATCATGGTGACCACCGCGGTCATCGTCACCTTCTTCATCGGTCCAAAAATGAGAAAACAGAAGACCCTTCCATTGCCTCAGAATAAAAACAGGTTTTCTCCGGAAGAACTCTCTCATTTTGATGGTAGGGAGGGGAGGCCGGCCTACTTCGGATATAAAGAAAAGGTCTACGATGCCGGTTTGAGCAAACTCTGGAAAGATGGAAGCCACATGAAAAAGCATCCTGCGGGCAGTGACCTGACTGATATTCTTAAAACCGCACCTCACGGGGAGGAGAAGATATTACAGCTGCCTGTGGTCGGAGAATTGATACCGGTGAGTGTAAAAATGGGAAAGTCCGTCCATGAAAAAGTTTTTTATTTCATGGCCTATATGAACCTGATCTTTGTCTTCTTAATTACGTTTATTATCGCCCTCTGGCGCTGGTGGTAAATAAAAATAGGGACACCTCCCATTTTTACCTACAAGAACTGCTAACGATTCTTTCAATTAAAAAATGGGAGGTGTCCCTATTTTTTAATGCTTGAATCACATCTTTTCCTTCAGTTCCATGGCCTCAAAGATGAGCTGGGTGACCTGGTCGAAGTTAAAGGGCTTGGAAATCATGAGATCAATTCCGTTTTCGCTCATCTTCTCTCTATTCAGTTCCATTCCCCATCCGGTAATCATGACGACCGGAACTTTCGGATTCAATTCCTTCAGCGCCTTTCCCACCTCCCAGCCCGAAATCTTTGGCATCCCGAGATCGGTGAAGACCAGATCAAATTCCTTCTTCTTAAACTGCTCTATCCCTTCGTCCCCATCCTCTGCCACGTCAACCTGGTGACCTTTGGTCCTCAGCATCCGGGAGAGGATGTCCCGGACAGCCTCCTCGTCATCGATCACCAGGATCTTGGCCGGACGAATCATCCCCGAGGGTTTCTCCATCCTCTTTTCAGCCTCTTTGACTTCTTCCCCATAACCCATGGGAAGATGGAGAATGAAGACGGTTCCCTTCCCGGGTTCGCTCTCGACCAAAATCTCCCCTCCATGGCGTTTGATGATTCCGTAAGAGACGCTCATCCCCAGTCCGGAACTGGTGACTCCTTTGGTGGTGAAGAAGGGGTCGAAAATTCTTTTCTTCACCTCCCCTGGCATACCGATGCCCGTATCGGCAATCTTCATCTCCACCCAGTCTTCTGAATGGGGTTGGGTCGAAAGGGTGATCTGGCCTCCCTTCGGCATGGCATCGACGGCGTTGAAGAGAATGTTGGTCAAGACCTCTCTTAACTCCGATGGATTCCCCAAGATGGGAGGGATTTCCCCGAGTTTTTTAATCAGTTCGATCTGGATTCCCTTCTTTTGAGCCTGGTCCTTCCATCTCGGCTCTGTGATCGCCGCCACTTCATGGACGAGATCGTTGAGGGAAAGAGGGATGAATTCCCTGTCCCTCCTTTTCCCTGTAAAATCTTGAATGCGACGGACCGTCTCCGCCCCATCCTTTGAAGCCTTTTCAATCGTTTTTAACCGTTCCCGGATTTCATCAGGCCCATAATGGTCAAAGGAATGAAGCAGGAGTTGAATATTCCCAAGGATGGCGGCCAGGACATTATTGAAATCGTGAGCCACCCCGCTTGCCATCTCCCCCATGGCTCTCAATTTCTCGGCCTGGATGATCTGGTCCTGAGCCTGTTTTAATTCACTGAGGGTTTGCTTCAAATCGGAGAAGAGCTGGGCATTCTCAATGAAGATGCTCACCTGACTGGCAAAGGAGGAGAGGGCCTTTAGATCCTCTTCGTCAAAGCCGTGAATCTCTCTGCTCTCCATATCGAGAACACCGATCACCTGATCCCTTACCTTGAGTGGAAAGGCGGCTTCTGACTTCCCCTCCGGAGATCCTGGGATATATCTGGAATCTTTTGATACATCTGGGACATAAAGAGGTTCGCCAGTATGGGCCACCCAACCGACGATGCCATCGATCCCGACCCGAAATCTCAAATGCTCCACCTCTTTAATGTCTCGGCCGATCACCTGCCGGACATAGAGTTCATTCTTCTCTCGATCCAGCAACAGGATGCTGCATAAGGGATAACCCCATTGCGCCTCGAGAAGTTCCAGAGCATTCTTGAGCAATTCATCAAGATCGAGAGTCGACGAGAGTTTTTTCCCAACCTCATAGAGGGTCGTCAATTGCCTGATCTTGGCTAAAGAGTCCTCATAGAGTTGAGCGTTCCCAATCGCGATGGCCGCCTGTTGAGCAAAACCGAAAAGGATGTCTATCTCGCCTTGTTGAAAATGCTTTTGGGGATCGGAGGCGCCAATCGCCATGACCCCAATCACCATATCCCTGACGATTAAAGGAACGCCCACGACTTCTTTGAAATGGATGGAATCCAGTTCTTTCATTCGGTTGGGATCGTGTTCATAATCCCTATAAAGGACAGGACTCTTCTTTCTTAATACCTCTCCCACAATACCAATGGATGAGGGTGAAAATTCTCTTCCGATAAAGGATCCGGGCAACCCATGAACAATCACGTTCCCATAGGTCTGTTTCCGGTTGTCCCAGAGAGCGACTGATCCGGCATCGACCCTTAAGAGTTCGATGGCGCTCTTCACTATTTTTTCAAGAATCACTTTCAGTTCGAGGCGGGAGGCGATTTCCTGACTGATGGAGTAAAGGGTCTTCTGCTCTTCCAGACGCTTGACATTTTCCGTATAGAGGGAGGCTCTCTCCAGGGCGCTACTGATGATCTGTCCGATGGAATTGAAGAGATTCCTGGTGGAAGGCGTGAACGGATAAAATTCCTTTCGGGCAATATTGAGGGTTCCGTAGATCTTCTCTCTCGATTTAAGAGGGATTACCGCCAGGGATTTCAAACCCTCTTCGATGGCAAAAGGGATGGCTTCCGGATAGCCGGGGTAGTCCTCAATGAAGAGGGGCTCCCCCGAAAGGGCAACCTTTCCTGTCGCCCCTTCTCCCAACTTCAACCGTTTCATCCCTTTCGAAAAGGCCATTGAGAACCCTTTATGAGCCACATAGATCAGCCCACCGGTCTTCTCCTCTAAAAGGTAGATGCCTACCGACTGGATTTCCGTCATCTCCACGATCTTATCCAGACTCTTGTTCAGGATCTCATCGAGATCAATCGACTCGTTGACGGTCTGGCTGATGGCATTGAGGATCGAAAGCTCACGGTTGAGCCTGACGATCTCTTCTCCTTTTCCCCTCTTCTTCTCACTCTTCATATGAGAATTTCTTCCTTCCCTTTCAATCCACCAGGATCAATCCGAAGATATTCTGTTCCTCTTCGGGAGTTCGCACCACCTGGATAGAAAACCCATTATCCCTTGCGGTCTTATAGACATCCACCCCGCAGGCCTCCATGGAGGGCCTTGCCTCGATCCCGTGTTTGCAAAGACTGTTTAAATCACACTCCTTGCAGAGGCGACAGGGCCCTGAGGTCATGCTCCAGGTTTTATAATAGCCTTCGAGGAAAATATCAATCTCGAGCCGGACAAGAATCTCATTAAATTGCTTCGTCTCCTCTCTCCTTTTGGTTCCATCGGTGATGCGCCGGTGGAGCAGGATCGCCTTCTGATAGGAATCGATCACCTTCCGGGTGATCTCCGGAGCGGGGGTGTGGGGAGGACAGCAATGACTCAACCCGAATCCAGGACATCCGAACTGACATTTCAGCCTGACCCATTCGGCAGTCGAAATGGAGCCGGGATCGATCGCTTTTGCCCCATCCACTCCTCTTTCAAGAGCTCTCTCACAATAGACCTCCACAGGTTTCATTCTTCCTCCTTTCTTTCACAAAGCTGAAGCTTCGCCCTACAATTTGAAATTCCAATATTCAAATCCCAAATTCTAAATAGATTCAAATTTCCAAACTCAAATAACCAAAACACCCCTCACCTTAGTCCTCTCCCCTGAGGGGAGAGGGATGGGGTGAGGGGTTTCGAATATCCTCCGCTGAGATTTTGATCATTATCTGATTATGGGCCTGCCTGTGCGAAGTCCCGCCCTGCGGGACGAAGGCAGGCGCTTGGGATTTAGTTATTTCCCTGTCCCTGTCAGTTCCCTGATCTCTCTCTGAGCTTCCTCCCTTTCCGGACTTCCCCTCTCCAGCCAATCGAGGGAAGTCCTGAAGTGAAGGAGTCCATTTTTATGTTCACCTCTCAATTTAAAATATTTGGCAAAATAGAAGTGAGACAGTCCCTTCTGGCCCATTCTCCCATAAATGGAACCGAGGCTATGATGGACATCGATCCACTCGGGATGCTCCCTTTTGACCTTCAGGAAGAGTGGCAGGGCTTGGGTGAAATCCCCTTTCTCCTGAAAGCACCTTCCGAGATAATAAAAGCTCAACAGATCATCGTTCCGATCATCTCCGCTTCTGGAGAGCGAATGAGCCGCTTCGAGGTTTTTGATCGCCTGATCCAGCTTTCCGGAAAGAAAAGAGGCGATCCCCAGTTCCCGCAATACATCCCTGTCGTTTGAAGCCAATGAGTGTGCATAATGAAAAGCCTCTATTGACTTGTCCAATCGCCCTACCTTGCGGTAGGCGAGGCCCAGGCCGTAATGGGCGTCCACATTCTGCGGATTGGAATCAGTTAGGGATTGAAAGTGGTTGATCGCCACATGGGGATCTCTCTCCTCCACAAAGGTCTTGGCCTGAATCTTTCGGTAAGTTCCGGAAGTTCTAAAAGGCCCTGCTGGTTTCGGTCCGGCCTGAAGGAGATTTTCCATGAGTGAGATCCGATCCTCGATCGCCGGATGGGTTGAGAGATAGGTGGGTATTTTAGGCCCGGAGGTGAGGCTGAGTTTGTAAATCTTGTTCATAAAGGTGATGAGTCCGTTTGGATCATAGCCTGCCCTGACCATGTATTGAAGGCTGTTCTGATCGGCTTCGACTTCCATCTCGCGGGTATATTTCAGGGCGAGGGCCTCAGTCGCGGCCATTGCGGTCGTGGCCACCGCCTCAGAGGCTTTTCCCCCTCCGCCCAGAAGAACCCCTGCGATGATGGCTGCCATGGAGGCGATGTTAAGCCTTTTCGACCTTTCGATCATCTGGGCGACATGCCTCGCCATCACATGAGAGATTTCGTGACTGAGGACTCCTGCGACCTCCTGCTCATTCTCTGTTAAGATCAAAAGCCCGGTGGTCAGGAAGATGTGACCTCCTGGGATGGCGTAGGCATTGGGGTCCGTTCCGTTGATCAGATAGAATTTGAACTCGAAAGGAGTCGGGCCTGCCTGAGCGACCAAAGAATGTCCAATCCTGTTGATAAAGGTCTGGAGGGTCAGGTCTCTCACCCATTCGACCCTCTTCTCCATTTCGAGGATGATCTTCTTCCCTAACTTCTTCTCCTCCTCGGTCGTCATGGCCCATGAAACTCTTACAGGACTGATAAAGAGAAGACAGAGAAAAAGAGAGAGAACCCAAATTGAGATTTTCTTCCGGGAGTCCATCTTTTTATCTTTTTTGAAGATCATTTCAGTGGGATTAATCTTAACACGTTCCCTTTTTGTCGACAATGAAAAAAAAGCCCTACATATCCTCTCCATTTGGGTGGGGTTTGGATGGTGGGAGTAAGAGGATATATAGGG
>DYHU01000238.1 GCA_020724025.1 Syntrophorhabdus sp.
AAGATATGGTTGACTCTGAAGAATTTGAATCATCCGCAGAAAATGAGATTCAATCAAAGAAGAAGGCATTGAAGAAGAAGGCAACCAAGGGAAGATAAGCATGCCTATCTACGAGTATCGATGCAATCAATGCGAAAGGGAGTTTAGCCAGTTATTTCTCAACTCAAGAGAAGTTAGGAAGGTGAAGTGCAAGTTTTGCGGCAGCAATGACCTGAAGAAATTAATATCCTCATTTTCGGTCCACCAAACCGAAGAATCGCGCTTGGCCAGTTTCGACACCACGAAACCCAGAGGAGACGATTTCTATAAAGACTCGCGAAATGTCGGGCTCTGGGCCAAAAAAAGGGTGAAAGAGATGGGGGTGGATTTAGGCCCCAAAATGGATGAGATCGTTGAAAGAGGAAGAACCGGAAAGATCCTGGATGATTATAATAAATAGCTTTTTAACACTTTAGCTCTTTGAAAAAGCCTCCACTTATGTCATTCCCGTGAAAACGGGAATCCAGAATCCAAAACCCCTGGATTCCTGCTTCCGCAGGAATGACAAGCTTATTGGGCTAAATCACCAAACAATTTTCAAAAGACTACAGTGTTATACAGTTTTTAACAGGATAAAAAAGGCTATGGAAAACAGGGATTATTATAAGATCCTCGGCGTCTCGAGAAATGCGAACGAGGAAGAGATCAAAAAAGCCTATAGAAAAGTGGCGATGCAGTACCATCCGGACCGAAATCCCGGGGATAAGGAGTCAGAAGAAAAATTTAAGACTGCTTCAGAAGCCTATGAGGTCTTGAGAGACCCGCAAAAAAAGGAGATCTATGATCATTATGGAATAGAAGGATTGAAGGGAACAGGGTTTACAGGATTTCGAGGTTTTGAGGATATCTTCGCATCCTTTGGAGATATCTTTGAAGGTTTTTTTGGTTTTGGGACATCTTCCCGTGGTAGATCAAGGCCACGGCAAGGAGCCGACTTACGATATGATTTTAAAATATCCTTCTATGAAGCCGCCTTTGGCAAAGAGGATGAAATCGAAATCCCAAAAAAAGAGGCTTGTGAAGTCTGCAATGGAACGGGCTCTAAACCCGGGACTTATCCTGCTCAATGTCCCTATTGCAAAGGAACGGGACAGACCATCCGCTCTCAGGGTTTTTTTACGATCAGCACCACCTGCAGCCAATGTCACGGGGAAGGAAAATATATTCCCCATCCCTGCAAAGCATGTCGCGGCTCTGGTTGGGTAAAGAGAACTAAAAAGATCAAGATAAAGATACCTCCCGGCGTTGATACAGGCTCCAAATTAAGAATTCGAGGGGAGGGAGAAGAGGGAGAAAGAGGCGGGCCTCCTGGAGACCTTTTCATCTTTCTCTTTGTGGAGCCCCATGAATTCTTTGTGAGGGATGGCGATGATATTGCCTGTCAAATACCGATCAGTTTCTCACAGGCCTCGTTAGGGATAGAGATTGAAATCCCCACTTTAAATGGTAAAAAGAGCCTTTCAATACCCAGGGGAACAGAAACCGGCGAAATCTTAAAAATCAAAGGAGAAGGCTTTCCTAAAATAAGAGGATATGGCAGAGGCGATCTTATTGTTCAAATATTCGTTAAAACGCCTAAAAATCTGACCAAAAGGCAGGAGGAGATACTTCGGGAATTCGAAGAGATAAGCATGAAAAAGGGGAAAGAGGGGGAGAGCTGGAAGAAGTTTTTTAGACTTGAAGACTAAAGTTTACATAATATATCTTATCAGACATTATCTGGGTGGCTTTTGTTAAACAGAAGTGGATTGACAGGAATCATTCTCTCCGGCGGTAAAAGCGCCCGAATGGGCAGAGATAAAGCCTTCATTAAAATCGATGGTGTTCCGATCATCCAAAGGATTTTTAATATTTTTGAAAATATATTTAATGAAATTATCATTGTCACCAACCAAAAAGACCCTTATTCAGGGTTTAAAGCAAAGATCGTAAGCGACCTCATCGTCAATCGCGGCGTTCTCGGAGGTTTATATACCGGACTCTTCTTCTCATCTCATTCATATTCCTTTTGCGTCGCCTGTGATATGCCTTTTTTAAAGGAGTCACTGATTCAATTCTTGATCCACCAGACCAATGGATACGATGTCATTGTCCCCAAAACCGAGGATGGACTGCAACCTTTGCATGCCATCTATTCAAAAAGTTGCTTACAGCCTATTAAAAATATTATTGAAATGGGAAAGAACAAAATTATTGATTTATATCCATTGGTAAAGACAAGAATCATTGATGAATCTGAATTCATCCATTTAGACCTGACCAGAGAGTCTTTTATCAATATCAACACTCCAGGGGAATTAAACTTCCTTGAGAGCCTGTTGCACAAATGACATAATCGGGTGTTTTGTCATGCTGAACTGGTTTCAGCATCTAGTAAAATCAATCCTGAATTAAGTTCAGGATCAAAGACCCAGAAACGAGTTCAGGGTGACAAATTAGGGTTTGTGCAACAGGCTCTTAAGGAAAGAATGCGTCTTGAGATGTTCAAAAGAATAATAGCTACCTCTAAAAATGTCATTCCTGCGGAAGCAGGAATCCAGTCCCGCCTTTGGCGGGATTGAAATTACCGGACTCCCGCCGGAGTTTTATCCCGTACTTGATACGGGGCGGGAGTGACAAATTTGGAATTATTAGAGGTTCCCTAATGGTTTATACGCTTTTAATGATTCTGGTGATGGGGATCTTCTTTTGCCAGGATAGCTTTGCAAGGAGTCTCGGTGAAGACGAGAAGCTGATCTGGGTGGGAACCGGAGCATTCAATGATGGTTTTTATGATATCGCCGAAAAACAATTTTCACAATTCCTCCGGGATTACCCGGACCATGTGAAATTGTATGACATCTGTTATCTTTTAGGCAAGACGTTTTACAACAGAGATAAACTGAAAGAATCCAGATCCCTATTTTTAAAGGTCATCAACGAGAATAAACAATTTGAATATACGGAATACATTCTTTTCTGGTTAGCCGATATCGAACTCCGATGGGGAAACCATGAAGGAGCCCGAAGATATCTCACTTCCATTCTCAACCGATACCCCAAATTTGAGAGCCTGGATCAGGTCCACTACTTCCTCGGACTGATTGAATACGGATCGAATCGGCCTTCCCAGGCAGAATCCCATTTTAAAAAGGCCTCCGCTCTCTCCAAGAACCAAGAGCTTATCCAATCCTCCCAATTTTGGTTGGGGATCTTATCCTATAAACAGAACCGCTTCGAGGAGGCAACGGGTTTTTTAAAAAAGGCGATGCCGGATCTTCAACCCGTTTCTTCTTTTTTTACGAAATACGCCTCGCTCTGGATGGGTGAAGCCCAGTTGAAACTGGGGAAAATCGAGGAGGCCAAGAGCATATACCGCACTTTTTATGAACGATTCAAAGAGGATGCTTTCATCCAAGAGGTCCATTGGAAATTGGGCTTTTGTGATTACCGAATGGGTAATTTGAAAGAAGCCATAGAAACTCTCCATTCTTTTAAAAACCAATTTAAAGATTCCCCGCTCATTTTATACACCCATTATTTATTAGGGGAAATGTTTCTGCTTAACAGCGACTATTCCTCTTCGATCAAAGAATTAAATGTTATTCTCACAAGATCAAAGGAAAATCCATTGTGGGGAACCGCCCTTCTCTCTCTCTTTTGGAACCATATTCAACAGAACGATTTTCCCGGTGCGAATAAAGTATTTCAAAGGCTCCAGAAGTTAAATCATTTTGATGACGAAAAGGCAATTCTTCAGTGGCTCAATGCGGAGATGACCTTTTTGGAGGGCAAAATTACAGACTCCCTTCCCTACTATTTTAATGTCCTGAATACGAAATATAGAGAAAGAGCTCTTTGGCGAATTGGGAAGGGCTATTTTTATGAAAATAAATTCAGAGAGGCCATCACCAACTTCGATATCTTATTGCTTGAATTTCCAAATTCTCAGAATACCAAGGAGACCCTTTTCTTGAAAGGGGAATGCCTCATTCTATCTGGAAATTGGACCCAGGCGCTGGAAACTTACGGACTTCTCATCCAGAAAGACGTAAATCGTCATTGGAAACTCTTTGCCTTAACCCAGACGGGAAACATCTATTTTTCATTGAAGGAGAGTGTCTTAGCCGAAAAGGCATTCAAGAAGGTGATTGAAGATTTTCCACATCATCCCCTCTCTACCCATGCCGCCTTTCGGTTGGGCAAACTATTTTTTAAACAAAATAATATTTTAGAAGCCATCCATTATTATTCCATGATCCTCAAAGGGGACCGGCTTGAATTACTGGGTGGAGCTTACTTCAGCCTGGGGGAAATATTTTATCAACAGGAGAAATACGATAAGGCCTTTAAAAGTTTCGAAATGGCCTTAAGCCATCTTCAGGAAAGCTCTCCTTGGTTTTTCCTGACCCATTTGGAAATGGGCAACCTCCAGAGAAAAAAGGGCAAATATGAGGAGGCCAAGAGATCTTATTTGACCATCCTGAACCATACAAAAGACGAAGATCTAAAAAAAGCGGCGACGGAATTGCTCCGCCATATCGAGCCCGATTAAAGACCGGCGAAGTAACCCCCCTTTTATTCCCCCCTTAAACTAAGGAGAGATGAAGGGGGGTTACCGTTACCATTCGAGGGTGATGATGCTGTAATGAAGGATTAGTTAGAAAATAAGTCTCAAATCCCCCCATTCCCCCCTTTGCTAAGCTGACCGTGTCCCATAAGTCAGGTGGCTGGGCACAAGGAAGGGGGCATGACCGGTGTAATTGAAGGTTTTGCATTTCGTATTTTGGTGTCATTCCCGTGAAAACGGGAATCCAGGACCAATAGAAACATCTGGATTCCTGCTTCCGCAGGAATGACAAACTTAAAAATTAATAATGATATCAACCTGTTAACAACATTAAACTTAACCCTTGTGTCCAGCGCCCCCACTTATGGGTAAGGATCAGTTTGCTAAGAGGGTGTGTCGCAATGGGGGAAATATAAAAAATGTCATGCCGAACTTGTTTCGGCATCTAATAGAATCAAATAGTTAAGAGACCCTGAAGCGAATTCAGGGTGACAAAATAGTAATTGCGACACAGTCTCTAAGGGGGGTAAGAGAGGGTTATCAATTTTCATTGTTTGTGAGTGGCCTAATGGCAATGGGCAATTATCCAGAAAAGATCAAGAACGAATGCGAAAAGTTCACTATCCGCGAGATGGAACTGAAGGATCTGGATGCAGTTCTCCCTATCGCCGTCGCCTCTCCATTAAATCCCTGGTCAAATGATATGTTTCTCGGAGAGATAGCCCACCCCCTTTCTCATTGTTTTCTCATATGCGGAGAAAACGACCGGATGAAAGATATTCCCCTCGGCTTTATCTGCTTTCGAAACATTGAGGAAGAATCTGAACTCCTTAACATCTGTATTCATCCCCGGTATCGCCGGAAAGGTCTGGGGAAAATATTGATGGAATTCTACATCGAATTTTGTAGCAGAAGAGGAGTGAAGAAATATTTTCTCGAAGTCAATCCCTTAAATATTTCCGCTGTTCGCCTCTATCAATCTTTTGCTTTTCAGCCGACAGGCAAAAGAAAGAAGTTTTATCAGGGAAAATATGATGCGCTTCTCATGGCAAGATGATAAAAAATCGGGTTACAGTTAAGGCTACGGTGATCCCGCGTTTCGCGGGACCCGTATCGTTCATAAAAGGTTACGTTGATCGTCTTTTAATTATTTTACGTAACCGTTACCGGTAATCGAAACGGGCCTCATTACCCTAACCGTCAGTCTTTTTTTATTAAACGGGCATCGTAACCGTTGCCGATAGACGAAACTTTTACTTTATATAAACAAATATGGCTATTCAGACTGACGGAATCGTCATCAAAAACAAAAAAATAA
>DYHU01000239.1 GCA_020724025.1 Syntrophorhabdus sp.
AGGGAGAACTTTGAGATTTCTGAAAAAGTCTAGAAATCTCTGATTACATCGATTAGGAACCGATTACACAGATTAGAAATGCATTGATAAATAAAATGAAGAGGTTGATCGGGAGATCAAGTTGTGGCATAGTGAAAAAGGAGTCTATTCAGAAAGGAGTCCCGGATGAAACTGAAAGGCTATATAGGCAAAATCCTAAAGATCGATCTCACCCATTTCAAAGTTTCCATCGAGGACCTTCATGAGGAGTGGGCCAAACAATTCATCGGCGGAAGTGGTCTCGGCGCAAAATATTTGTATGAAATGACCGATGAGAAAACAGACCCTCTTGGCCCTGGGAATCCCCTGATCTTTATGACCGGGCCCTTCACCGGAACCTCGGTCCCTCTCTCCGGAAGGCATGCGGTGGTCTCACGGTCTCCTCTCACCACCATCTTCGGTGAATCGGATGTGGGAGGCACCTGGGGGGCCCATCTGAAGAGGGCAGGATTCGATGGAATCATCCTCACCGGTCAATCCGAGAAACCCGTTTACCTCTGGATCAACGATGGTCATGTAGCCATCCGTGACGCCTCCCATCTCCTGGGGAAAGATACTTATGAGATCGACCCCCTTCTGAAGGCCGAAACCCATGAAAAGGCGGTCATCAGCGCTATCGGTCAGGCCGGAGAGAACCAGGTCTTATTAGCTTCGATCATGACCGATGGCAGGGATGGCAGGGCAGCGGGACGTTGCGGAATGGGGGCGGTGATGGGTTCAAAGAATCTGAAAGCCCTTGTTGTCTATGGAACTCAGAAAGTGCTGGTCTTCCATCCTGAAGAAGTGGACTGTCTTCAAAAAGAATATAGTGCGATGATCATTAAGAATGCGGAGAATTTTAAAAAATACGGAACGGCAGGCGCCCTCTCCACCTTCGAGGCCATGGGGACGCTTCCCCTTCAGAACTGGAAATTTGTCGGACGGTGGGAAGAATCTGCGGAGAAGATCAATGGCTTCACCCTCTCGGAAACCCTGTTGACAGGCCGATACTTCTGCGATGCCTGCTTTCTGGGGTGCGGGAGAAGGGTGAAGATCGACCATGGGCCCTATGCCGGTGTTGATGGCGCAGGACCGGAATATGAAACCCTTGCCCTCCTCGGAAGTAATTGTCTGATCGACAACCTCGAAGCCCTCTGTTATGCCAATGAACTCTGCAACCGTTTCGGCCTTGACACCATCTCCACAGGCGGAGCCATTGCCTTTGGAATGGAGGCCTTTGAGAAGGGATTGATCGACCGTGAGGATACGAGCGGAATTGAACTGCGGTGGGGAAACGAAGAGGCTATGATCGAGATGATCCGGATGATCGCTCAAAAAAAGGACTTTGGGGAAACCCTCGGCATGGGTGTAAAAAAAGCCTCCGAGGTGATCGGCAAGAATTCGGTTGAGTTTGCCATGCACATTAAAGGCCTGGAATTCCCAGCCCATGATCCCAGAGGCTACAACGCAGGCGCAACAGGATTCGCCACCTCATCCAGAGGGGCATGCCATCTCGCCGGCCTCAGTCATACTTTTGAGAGGGTTCTCAAATCTCCTGAGATGGGGATTCCGGAGCCTCTGGACCGGTATCAGGTTGAAGGGAAAGGGATCCTTGCGGCCAAGAGTCAGAACCTGATGGGCATGCTGGACTCCCTCAAACTCTGCAAGTTCGTCCTGTTCGGTGGTGTGACGATCACAGATATCGTGAAATGGTATCAACTTGTGACCGGCGGAGAGATGACCGTGGACGATTTCATAAAGACAGGAGAACGGATCTTCAATCTAAAGCGACTCTACAATGTGAGATTGGGGATTAGCCGTAAAGACGACACACTTCCTTTTCGCTCCCTCACATTCAAACGAATTGGCAAGGGATTAACGCCGAACCTCCCCCCTCTCGGCCAGATGCTCAGCGAATATTATGAATATCGCGACTGGACGGAGGACGGAATTCCCACCCCGGAAAAAATAAAAGAGCTGGGATTATAATTTAATAAGAAAGGCAACGGTCTCCTTGCCCAAATTCTTTGCATCAACTCTTCCTTCCTGTACTCGTGATTTTCTAAAATCCTCCTTCAATACCACCTTTAGAGTGTTAATCGATAATTTTTGTTGACTTTTTGAATTATAGTGAACGACTTTGAAAAGTAGTCATTGCGAGGAGCGAAGCGACGTGGCAATCCCATGAGATTGCTTCACTTCGTTCGCAATGACACATGGTGGATGTCAACTTATTTAAGTCGTTCACTATAAATCGATTAAGAGATCGGGGGTGACGTTCCTCCATATTAGCCCCCAAACTGATCTCTTAGAAAATGAAGAATCGTCCGGATACCCAAACCATGTTTTTTGATGTGATGCCAGATATCCAGGATCGCCTTTTTCGATCGGGTATAGTAAAGGAGGTGCGCCTTGAGCAGAAGCCACTCCATTCGGATGAATGAGAGATGGTCGTGTTTAAAGACTAAGTGCTGCATATCGAAGAAGGACCAGGGTGCTCTCCATCTAAAGATTCGGTCCCTCACCTGCTCATAGATGGCCGTGCCTGGATAAGGGGTGAGAATGGAAAACTGAGCGACATTGGTATTGAGCCTTTTAGCAAAACGGATGGTTTCGTGAATCGTCTCAGCCGTTTCATGGAGTCCTCCCAAGATATAGGAGGCATGGATCTCAAGACCATTCTTTTTGAGCATCTCCACGGCCTGAACCGTGCTTTCCACATCGATCCCCTTCTTCAATTCTTCAAGGGTCTTCGGATTAAAGGATTCCACACCGATGAAGACCGATTTCGCCCCTGCTCTGACCATCTCTTTTACCATTTCTTCACTTCGAAGCAGGAGGTCCACCCTGGATAAGCACCACCACCAGAGATCGAGTCTCTTTTCGATGATCCCATGGCAAATTTCAATCACCCTCTTCGGAAGGAGGTTAAAGGTATCATCCACAAAGGCCACAGCATTAAAATGATATCGGTCATAAATCTCTTCGAGTTCTTTTAAAATGGCCTCCACACTCCTCATCCTCACTTTCGTTCCCCAAAAATGGGAGGAAGCACAGAAGGTACATTGATACGGACATCCACGGCTGGTAATCAAAGGGGTGATGTCTCGACCTCCAAATTTGGTCTTTCGATAATTGTCCATATGAATGAGATGTCTGGCAGGAAGGGGGAGGCTGTCAAGATTCTCCATGAAGGGTCTGGGAGGGGTTCGAACTATCTGGCCATTTGAAAGAAAACTGATCCCCTGGATGCAATGGAATTTCCCATCGTTCTTCTGTAAGGCAGTCGCTAATTCTGAGAAGGTTATCTCCCCTTCTCCATGGACGATGAAATCGACTCTTTTGGTCGAAAGGATTACTTTATCCACATAGCCAGGATGAGGACCTCCCATTACGACCGTGCAACCACTCGCCTTGGCTCTCTTGGCTAATTGGAGGGCCTGGCGATGACGGGTGGTATCCGTGGAGATACCAACAATGTCATATTTCTTAAAAACGATATCTTCCTTCTCCTTTCGGACAGCTAAGTCTCTGACCACGACTTGGTGACCTTCCTTCTCCACATAAGCGGCGACGTAGAGAAGGCCAAGAGGTGGAAAGAGAACTCCTGTTGCTTTAAGGGTCCCCGTTGGAGCAGGATTGATCAGAAGAATTTTCATAGAAAAAACCCTTCAATGATTCCTAAATTAACACCTACGGCAGGACTCTTTTTGAGGAATTTTCTCTGCCAGATGGGTTAAACGAATTAAGTTTTCTGTAGAGGCGTTCGCCAAAAGAGAAAGGGCATTCGTTCTAAATTTTTCGATAGAATATCGCTTCGCCCGCCGGTAAAAATCCATCCTATTCCTCAACCCAACAGACTCCGAAGAAATATTTTACAAACCAACCAAGTGTCGGCCACGGGCCTGAAATGGCTGGAACCCGTTCCATCGACACGTTGTGTTTTGATAGGAACAGATATCACGCTGAACCCTTTTTTGCAAGCGTTAGTCAGGAGTTCCCAGCAATTCAGACACTGGACTTCAGACCTTACACATCAGACTTCTTCAATTTAGGAGAGCGCAAGTCGTCAGCAGTGTCTCAGAGATACAATTCTTATTATTACACTTGGCTCATGAATCTGGTATAATATGATACTGTCTGCTACTTTAATCTTTTTAATGTTTTTGAAGAAGAAGCATGAGGTACGATGTCATTGTCATTGGGGCTGGAATGGGAGGACTGACCTCCGGTACCCTTTTGGCTAAGGAGGGGCTCAGGGTACTGATCTGTGAGCAATCTTCAAAAGCTGGTGGCTACTGTGTGAATTTCAGGCGAAATGGGTTTACCTTCGCACCCGCTGTCCATTACTTCAATGAATTTGGTCCCAATAGCCAGATGCAAGAGGCCTTCCAGACCTTGGGCCTTCCTCCTGAGATCGAATTTTGTCCGCAGGACCCCCAGCGCCGAATAATTACCCCTCATTTCCATCTCACCCTCTCCACTGATATTGATCGGTTCGAAAGGGATTTAATCTACCTCTTTCCCAAAGAAAGGCTGTCTATCCATGCATACATAGAGGAATTGAAGAGGCTGGTTAAAAACATTGAGGGCTTTTCTATCAAATCTCTTGACCTCATCAGCCTCAAAGAGAAGTCTCAGCTATTATATAAATTTATCAAGAGACCTCAACTACTCCGGTATCGTGGCAAAACAGGCCAAGAAGTCCTGGACTCTTTTTTTAAAGACCCTCTCTTAAAATACCTCCTCACCTTTGGTGCACGTAAGGGCTCCTCGATCTTTTCCTGTGCAAGTCCTATCATGTGGGCCATAAAGGGGAACTTTTATTACATCAAAGACAAAGGGGTAGAGGCCTTGCCTCAGCTTTTTCTCAGATATTATAAGACTTACGGTGGAGAGATTTCCTTTAATACCCTTGTAAAGAAGATCGTGATTGAGGAAGGGAAGGCCCGGGGAGTTCAGATTGAGGGAGGAGAGGAGATCCAATCCAGATATGTCATCTCCAATGGGGATTGTCACTCAACATTCCAACATCTAATAGGTAATCATCTATTGCCTGATCGATTCGTAAGGAAGCTACAAAAAAGAGAGATCTCAGCGCCGATCTTCACCCTTTATTTAGGTGTAGATCTCGATCTGGCACAGATGGGCTTTGATGGAGCTCTGGTCCATTACTACCCCACAATTCGTAAAAACCCATGGGAGGAAATAGACGAAGAGGGATTTGACATCGAAAAGGAGAGAATGGCGATCCGTATGGATAGCATAAAGAACCCGATGCTTGCCCCAATAGGCAAGCATACCGTCGCCATCGCCGCCTTTACCCCTTACGAACTCTTTACACATGGGGGCCACACAAGTCCCCATTATGCAGAGATAAAGGAAGAGATAGTCCAAAAGATCATTGGCATCACGGAAAAGGTGATCCCTGGCCTGTCCAGTCATATCATAGTTCGGGATGCCTCAACACCTCTTACATACGAGAGAACGACATTAAACAGGCACGGCGCCACCATGGGTTGGTACCTATCGGCAAAAGAATTGTCAAGGATTCGTAGCCAGAAAACACCCATTGCCAATCTTTATCAGGCAGGCCACTGGACCTTCCCGGGTGGAGGTATACCCATGGTGATCATCTCTGGGATCAATGCAGCTAAACTTGTTCTGAAGAGCATGAAGAAATTCACATAGAAGGCGACATTTTTTTACTCTTTCGCCATTCCTTTATTTTCCTACATTGTGTATAAAAATTTGCATCATCCTATCGCTTTTTTATCTGATAGAGTGGAGCCTGGGGGTCACCCATTTAAAAGGCACCTGTCAAGAGAAAGAGTATCCAATGAGTAAGA
>DYHU01000240.1 GCA_020724025.1 Syntrophorhabdus sp.
GCCGGAATGACGACCTTTTTTGAAACTGTTAGTTTATGGACAGACACTAAATAAAAATTTATGAGTTAAGAATGAAGGACAAGAGAGGATCATAGAATCGATGACAAAGGGAATGATCGTTGTTGAGTCTCCGACGAAGGTGAAGACCCTTCAGAAATTTTTAGGAGACGATTATATCATTAAAGCCTCAGTAGGACATGTCAAAGACCTTCCAGAGGGTGAGTTGGGGGTGGATATCGAAAAAGATTTTCAACCCCAATATGTCACCATCCCCAAGAAAAAAAAGGTCCTCGGAGAACTGAAGAAGGCAAGCCAGAAGATTAAGAATATCTATCTCGGCCCTGACCCGGACCGGGAAGGAGAGGCCATTGCCTGGCATATTGCCGAGGAGATCGACGGTAAGGACAAAAATATCTACAGGGTTCTCTTCAATGAGATTACGAAGAATGCTGTTCTCGATGCCCTCAAGAAGCCCGGGAAGTTACAGCAATCGAAATTCGAGGCCCAGCAGGCCCGGAGGATTCTGGATCGTCTGGTGGGATATCAGGTCAGCCCCATTCTCTGGGAGAAGGTGCGGCGGGGATTGAGCGCAGGCCGTGTGCAATCCGTTGCCGTCCGAATCATCTGCGAGAGGGAGAGAGAGATTGAGCGTTTCGTCTCTCAAGAATACTGGAGCCTAACCGCCACCCTGAGAGGAAAAGATTCCCCGGTTTCCTTCGATGCCAAACTGGTCAAGTGGAAGGGGAAGAAGGTGGACATGGCTAATGAGTCCGAAGCCGTGGCCATGAAGAAACGGCTCGAAACGGTTCCCTACACGGTTTCAAAAATAGTTCAACAGGAGAAAAAGCGACATCCCCTTCCTCCCTTCATCACCAGCCGCCTCCAGCAGGAGGCCTCCCGGAAACTTTCCTTCAGCGCCTATAAAACCATGAGGATTGCGCAGAAACTGTATGAAGGAGTGGACCTGGGCGAAACAGGTGCGGTGGGTTTGATCACCTATATGCGGACCGATTCTCCCCGCGTCTCTTCGGAAGCGGTCCATCAGGTCAGGGGGTGGATCAATGGCCGCTTTGGAGAATCCTACCTTCCCTCCAAACCCAATGTCTATAAAAGCCGAAAGGGCGCCCAGGAGGCCCATGAGGCCATCCGGCCCACCTCGATCGATCTGGATCCTGACAGGATGAAATCCGCACTCGACAAGGATCAATGGGCGCTTTATAAGCTGATCTGGGACCGATTCGTCGCCTCCCAGATGGCTTCAGCGGTTTTTCTTCAGACCACGGTCGAGATCAAGGCGAGCGAAGGAATTTTCACTGCGTCAGGAAGCGTCCCTGTTTTTCCTGGATTTATGGCCCTTTATGTGGAATCTGAAGACAATCACATCTCCGCAGACATACAGGCAGAAGCGGAAGAGAAGAAGTTGCCACGTTTATCGGAGGGAGAAGTTCTGGAATTATTGGGCCTCACACCCAAGCAGCACTTCACCCAACCTCCCCCCCGATTCTCTGAGGCTACCCTGATTAAGGAGCTTGAAGAGAAGGGGATAGGAAGGCCTTCCACCTATGCCACGATTTTGAGCACCATTAAAGGGAAGGGATATGCGGGGATGGAAAAAGGGAAGTTCTTCCCCACCGAACTGGGTTATTTGGTGAATGACCTTCTGGTGGTCAATTTCCCCGATATTCTCAATATTGAGTTCACGGCCCTGATGGAAGAGAACCTGGATAAGATCGAGGAGGGAGAAAAGGGCTGGGTGGAAACACTTAAAGAATTTTATGTCCCTTTCCAGAAGGATCTGGAAATGGCGAAGGTCTCCATGCGGGATGTAAAAAGGGAGCAGATCCCCACCGATGCCATCTGTGAGCAGTGCGGAGCGAAGATGGTGAAACGATGGGGGAAGAGGGGTTATTTTCTGGCCTGCTCGAGCTATCCCGAATGCCGTTATACCAGAGAGGTGGAGGGAAACGGCGAGAATCAGAAGGTGGAGACCGATGTGCGGTGTGAAAAATGCGGAAGCCCGATGGTGATCAAGAATGGCAAGTTCGGGAGGTTTTTAGCCTGCTCCAACTATCCCACCTGCAAGTCCACTCAATCTCTCAATACCGGCGTGCATTGTTCCCAGGAGGGATGTGACGGAATGCTGGTTGAGCGAAGGACCCGTAAGGGAAGAACCTTCTATAGTTGCACCAATTATCCGAAATGCACCTTTGCCCTGTGGGACAAACCTATTCCTGAGAAGTGTCCGCAATGCGGCGCTCCCTTCCTCATTGAGAAGCAGGGGAAGGGGGGAATCGTGAAGCGATGTCATCGAAGAGAATGCGGATACCGCGTCTCAGAATGAGCGGCCCCGATATCTTCTTCTACCCTCAATGATCTTTTTCCGAGTAAACCGGCGCTGCATCAACTGAAAAGGGAAGTAAACCAAACGGTTGATCAGGGTGGGTGGATAATCCCACTGAAATCTTTTCAGAATGGAAGGGAAGGAATAGAACTCCCTCCAGGCATTCTTCCAGCCCTCCCGGAGTTGCCTCCCACTCATCTTCTTTGGAAGGTAATGGGGAGCGGACTCTTCCGGCCTTTCCAATAACCACCATCCATCTTGAACCAGACGCCCCTCGCTTTTGATCCTCTGATAAAAGGCCGTCTCCGGATACGGGGTCAGGATGGCGAAGGTGACGGCAAAGAGTTTGGTCTGAATGGCAAAGGATACAGTTTCTTCAAAGATATCAGGGTTGTCCTCATCAAAGCCGAAGATAAAAGAGCCCCAGATGGTAATGCCGTGCCGGTGGAGTGTATCGATGATTTCCCGATATTCCGCCGGATTGTTCTGATATTTCTGTGACAGATTGAGGTTCGATTTTGAGAGTGATTCGAAACCTATCAAGAGGCCGATACAGCCGCTTTTGGCAAGCAGTATTACATTTTCGATATCCCTTAATCCCATAAGAGAGGTCTCCCCTATCCATTTTTTCTTAAGGGGGATTAATGCCCTGAACAATTCTTTCGAGTATGAAGGGTTGCCGATGATGTTGTCGTCGTTGAACATAATCAGCCGGTGGGGAAGGTTTTTAATTTCCTCAACCACATCGGAGATCGGTCTGAGCCGGTAAGTATCTCCAAAAAATTTTCGGACCGAACAGAATTCACACCGGTAAGGACATCCCCTGCTGGCCTGAACGACATCGAGTGAAAAGTAACCCCTTTTGGGAAGGATCTCCCTTCTGGGTATTGGAATTTTTGAGGAATCGGTGAAATCCTTTTGTTGGTAAAAGGGTTGGAGACCTCCGGACCGGGCATCCTCAATGAGATGGGGCCAGACCTCTTCCGCCTCTCCGATGACCACTGCATCCGCATGTTCCTTGGCTTCATCAGGAAGGGCGGAAGGGTGAATCCCTCCTAACACGACAGGGACTCCCCTCTTTCGATAGGCATCCGCAATCCGGTAAGCCCTCAGGGCCGTTTTGGTCAGGACGGTGATCCCGACAAGGTCAATGTCCTTCAATCCTCTTTCAAGATTGATGGGGGTGAGAAGATCATCGGTAAAAGAGACCGTCACATCCGGAGGAGTGAGGCTGGCGAGGATGGGGAGGGCGAGATTGGGAACAGGGGCATTCTCTTCAACGGCAGGACAGATGAGTTCGATCTTCATAGAGAGGTTTTCACTAAAAAGGGTGTAATTCATTCTAAGAGGATTGGATACCTTTTGCAAATGGAAGAGAAAAGGCATAAAATACTGGCCATGGAACCCATCATCGTCATCGGCGGCGGACTGGCGGGATGCGAGGCGGCGTGGCAGATCGCAAAGAGAGGAGAGAAAGTCCTCCTCTTCGAGATGAAACCAGGGGTCTACTCCTCTGCCCATCGTTCTCCCTTACTTGCCGAATTGGTCTGCAGTAATTCACTGAAATCGGAGTCCCAGGAAAACGCATCCGGGGTTTTAAAGGAGGAGATGTTGCGGCTCGATTCCCTCGTTCTGAAAGTAGCAAGGGAGACAAGAGTTCCGGCCGGAGAGTCTCTGGCAGTGGATCGGGAAGTCTTTTCAAGGAGGATCACCGAGATCCTGGAGGGACTGGAAGGGGTGGAAATCATCCGGGAGGAGGTCAAAGCCATTCCCCATGAGGGGATCGCCATCATTGCTTCCGGCCCTCTCACCTCCGAGGCCTTAAGTGGCGAGATCCAGAAATTGACCGGGGCACAACATCTTTTTTTCTACGATGCCATCTCACCGATCGTCACTGCAGAATCGATCAATTTTGGAAAAACCTTTAAGGCCTCCCGATATGGGAAAGGGGGCGATGACTATCTCAACTTTCCAATGAACGGAGAGGAATATTACCGGTTCGTTGAAGCGCTCAGTCAGGCGGAGAAGGTTCCTCTGAAAGATTTTGAGAAGAGATACCTTTTCGAGGGCTGTTTGCCCGTAGAGGAACTGGCGGGCCGTGGAAAGGATACCCTGGCCTTTGGTCCACTACGACCTGTGGGCCTTATCGATCCGAAAACGAAAAGGCAGCCTTTTGGTGTTGTTCAACTGAGGCAGGAGAATGGGTTTGCCTCTCTTTTCAACCTGGTTGGGTTTCAAACCCGATTGAAACAGGGGGAGCAGGGGAGGGTCTTCCGAATGATTCCGGGGCTGGAGAAGGCTGAATTTGTTCGCTGGGGATCGGTCCATCGAAATACCTTTGTCGATTCCCCTCGAATCTTGATGCCATCTCTCCAGCTGAAAGACCGGCCTGACCTTTTCTTTGCCGGTCAGATTACCGGCGTGGAGGGATATGTGGAATCAACGGCCATGGGGCTTCTGGCCGGGATCAATGGTTTTCTCCGGAAGATGGGGAAGAGCCCTGTCGCCCCACCTCCCACCACAGCGATCGGAGCGTTGGTGAACTACATCACCCGTTCTCCAGTTGTTCCCTTTCAGCCCATGAATATCAATTTCGGCATCTTTCCTTCCCTGGAGGAAAGGGTCAAGAGCCGAGAAAGGAAACTCCGCATAGGGGAACGGGCATTGAAGGATCTGGAGGAGTGGAAAGAGAGAGAGGGAGGCTAAGGAGAGGACAGGATGGAACAAAAGGACAGTAAAGAACCAAAGAGACAGAAGTGTTTCAGATGCGGGAAAGAACTCCCGCCCGGAAGCCTGACCTATGTGACTCAGATTAGGATCTTTGCAGGATTTGATGGCATCCTCCTGGAACCGGAAGGAGGGGTGGATCGACAGTTGAGACAGCTCCTGAAGGAAGTTGAGCAGTCGAATCCGGAGGATCTGGAGAAAGATGTCTACCAAGAGTTTAATCTGATTCTCTGCAAAAGTTGCCGTGACCGATTGGTGGATGAGATCGAGCATCCCTGGGAGGGCCCGTTTCCAATCCGGAGCGGCCCGGGCCGGTTCATCCATTGAAATGGGGTCACATCTTCAATTGACAATTGAACGGGCTGTCGCCCAAACCAACCGTTTACCCTTCGATCCCGCGTTTCGCGGGACTCAGGGCGAGCGGTGATATGTTGAAACCATATGACTTTTCCGCTCATGCTGAGCTTGTCGAAGCATGAAATCGATTTGAGCAACAGCCCGTGAAGATGTGACCCCAACTATAACCCCTCGGTTATGGGGGGTAATTCCATCTTATTGATAGTAGGAGTCGATAAGCGGGGTTTTCTAACCCCGCCTCCAATATAGGCGGGACAGGAATGTCCCGCCTATCGGGTGTAATTAAATTTTTATCAGGAATTTTGTGACCCCCTGTAACTGAGGTATTACCTCCAACTATA